>CAIMDZ010000086.1 GCA_903839875.1 uncultured Bacteroidota bacterium | reverse complement strand
GGATTTATTCTGAAACTATGAAAAAACAAGAAAAGCAAATAAATACCGGATTAACTGAATGCGTAATGACTGATTTTCACACTATAAAATTATAGCAAAGTCAGGTTGCGACTTTTGGGTAATATGAAGATGTTAAAACTTCCATGGGCATTTTCCGGCTATCATTATGGTGCGGCATTTCCGCACTCTGTTACTATATGCTCATAGGCAAGACGGTCGTATTTTACATGCGCATAGACTCCGGCTACTTTATCTTCTTTAAAATAAATCATTAAATAAGGTGCTTCCTCTTCTTTTTCCAACATCTCAGGAAGTGGTGTTTCGCCGAGATAATAACCCCAGTAGTCGGTGCTGTTGTCATTTTTCTCCCAACCAAGCAATTCCGCTACTTCCGCCTTTGATTTACCCAATAGCACCATACTTTTCGCTAAATCATTCGTTAGCTCATATCTTTTGTCTGCATGGGCAAACCAGTCTTCCTTTGTAAATTTCCGATCCCAGCTGATTGTGGAGTCAATAATCAAATAGGTTGCTCCAAACAGCAGGGAATAGACAATAGGTGTCAATAGAAAAGTTCCCGTTGCTCTCCAAAAAAGATGCGTAACCCTCATTTTTTTCAGGACGGCTGATAGAAGGAAAAATACCGGTATCGAGGTGACAAACTGAGTGCACAGGGCAATTGTGTTGCAAGACAACCAAAAAAGCAAAAATAAATAGCCAAACAACCATATCAATAAAATGTAAAAAAACACCCCTATTGAAAAAACGGAGTAATAAGCTATTTTGTATTTTCGAAAACCTCTTGCTGCAAAAAGAAATAGTGCCGCCGCCCCAAGCAACAATAGCAGTAATATTCCTGTAGCATCATCGTCCATAATGGTAAAAGAAAAAATCCCGGTGCATATTTAACGCAGCCGGGTTTTTATTATTGCACCCCACTGGTCGAAGCGTCTCACTTCGTCCTCATATTCTGAAGCGTCCCGCTTCCGAACGCTAACCAACATTTACACATTCTCGGCACCGACACCAGTCACTGATCCGAAGCCAATTTCGCATCCCCAACCCCCAAACAAAATACCTCTCCCAAAACCAAACAATTCCGTAATTTTAACTATGGAAGTCAAAGAACCTGCATTAGCCTACGCGAAAGGAAAATATACCATCGAAGAATATCTTCAGATGGAAAATGCCGCCTCTGAAAAACATGAATACTACCAGGGCGAGATATTTGCAATGTCCGGTGCTAAAATTGAGCACAACAAAGTGACAAGCAATCTGCATTATGCCCTTCGTAGCAAACTAAAAGGCAAACCATGCCAGCCCTTCGGTAGCGATCAGCGGATCCATATCGAAAAGAATACGCTCTTTACTTATCCCGATATATCTGTTGTCTGTGGAGATCTGCTCACCTTAAATGACGACGAATACAATGTGCTGAACCCATCCATCATTTTCGAGGTCGCCTCTCCATCCACCAGGGATTACGACCGAGGTGAAAAATTTAAACTATACCGCGACATTCCCACGCTCAAAGAATACATCCTCGTAAACCCCGAAGCTGTGCACATCGAAGCTTTTTTCATTAATGATAATGGCAACTGGGAACTGGTAGAATACAAAACTATCAACCTGGTACTTTTTCTCCCGACCATCCAGATCTCAATACCATTGCAAGACATTTACGAGGGTTGCAGGGTGGTTGGCTAGATCAGGAGTTTGGTAATGAGATGGAGCGTTCAGGCTTATAGCAATGATACCTCCTTTGTAAATTAATATTCCAATGACAAATTTCAAATCCAAAAACGTATCCTCTTTAGGGGCCGGGGGCTTCAGACAAGATACCCACATACTTTTTTAGCCCCCAAACCCTTACCCCGCCCACATTCCCGCCGATTCACCCCTCAATTTTGTGGATATCTCATCATTTTTCTCAACGTTTTTTATCCCAAATTTGTTCCCGAAATTTATTTTGTAACCACTCCGGTTTCAAAAATTCAGGATACAGTTGAGTAAAGATCAATAGCTGAAAACTTAACCTCAACGTACTCCCCTTAGGGGCCGGGGCTTTCTTTTTTTATGAAACTCGATCAGCTACAACAGGCACAGAACCTGTATTTCCAGACAGATCTCACCAAATCAGAGATCGCAAAGCAAACCGGCATTAGCCGCCGCACTATCCATGACTGGGCCAACGCCTATGAATGGGACCGCCAGAAGAAAAACGCGGAACACATGCCCGTGTACATAGCAGAAAACTGCTACCACATAATGGGCCATCTCACAGAGGAGATTTTATCAGTGGAACGTCAATACGATCCCATTACCTCAGCCGAAACCAACAACCTCTACAAACTAACACTCACCATCAACCGGCTAAATGCCCGCGCCACCCTCAACGAAGGCATGGAAGCACTGCTCAGGTTCTCCGACAGCGTAGCAAATGAAGACCCTGAATTCGCATCAAAGATGCAGCCCTGGATAGACAAATTTATTGCTGCACAGGCAGTCCCGCAGCATACAAAAAACCGTCCCTCCAGAATGAACTACAAAGGTCTTATCCCCCGCAAAGACCTCGCCATTGAAGCAAAAGAAGAAGAAATTGACATGAGTTACTTCTACGAATGGCAAAAACAAAAACGCGAAAAAGAAGCCGCCCAGGCCAAAGCCTGCGAGCCATTACCAAAGCAAACAGAAGCGTTGCCAAACTCAGCACCAGAAGCCCCTTCCGCCCCACATGCTGAAAATAAATTAGAAGCTAAATCTTGCGCTACTTCACCCTCTCCCCTTGGAGAGGGCCGGGGTGAGGCCTCTTGCCCAACACCTCCCATTCAGGATAATCTTCAGCCTGATGCTGCTCCGCAAAAGGTCGCAGAGGCTCCTAAAACAATGGCAGACCTCCTTCGTGCTCAGGAGCTCGCGAAACCAAAGCCGGACCTCCGCAAATTACTCCGCGGCACTTCAACAACCGGCCCGTCAAAAATCCTCAGACGTCCTTTAGCCGCCTGAACAAAACTGCACACGTGTGCAGTTTTAAACCACTAAGCCATTGATAACCAATATAAATGTGTGCAACAATATTTTTTTCGCAATGTGCAGTTTCCAATAATAAACTTGGTTGTTAGTTTCAGCAATTAAGGTTCTCCCATAATGAAAAAATGCGGATATATAGCATGGAAATCGAGTCTGAACTGCACGCGGGATAGGGAAGATGTACACATGATAAAATAGATTTTTAGTTTGATTAAATCTGGCATAAATATATTGGCATTTGTATTTGAAAATATACCCAAAATGTCAGCAAGCCAGTTTTTACTTCAAAAAACAGCTATTCTTCTTTTAGCGGTTACATTTTTTTGTAACAGCAATTCATATGCGCAGTTCCGTAAAGGGGATTGTGAAATTTCACTGGGTGACGGGTGGAAGTCGAGTACTGAATTAGTGGGCTTTTTTTTAATGGCACCCTGTCCTGAAACTAAATGCTGGTATACCGAAACTGCCAACAGCGGCATATATTTTGGCACATTCAGATATTTTTTGCGCGATTGGTTGTCTTTGGGATTAACCGCCGGCGTTCAAACATTTGCGTACTCGCATTATATTCATGCCATTTCCGACGTAGATCCTATTTTCAGAACGAAGGGTACTTGTTTTACTGCAGCAGTTGAACTAAAGACTATCTATCGGGTTACAAATGTGAAGGGTTTTCAGATGTACCACATCATTGGCTTTGGAGCAACTTTTTACAGTGAAAAAGAAACACCTAACCTCGAACGAACCCTGCACCCGGTTTTTCAGAATCTGCAATGGTCGCCGCTCTGTGTTCGTTATGGCGAAAATTTCGCAGTATTTATCGAAACGGGCTTTGGCTATAAAGGTATCATAAGCGGTGGACTGTCCTGCAAGATAAGCAAGGTGAAAGGTCACTACTATTAGGTTGCTGATTGGCATAAAATTGATCATTCTTATGCATGACAGACGCAAGTAGTTTGATTTGGCTAAGTGCAATTGCTCAACGTGTTATGGTTTGTAGAGGCTTTCAAAAAAGCCTTTATAATTTGAAGCTTGATGCCATTTTTTTACGTCTAACTGATTTAACTTTGCATTGTTAACCTTATACTTATGACCAGAGTATTCCTTATGTTGGTATTATTAGCGGGAAATTTCTTCACCTCGCAGGCACAGCTTATTTCTACTATTCCCGGCAGCTCGTACGGTGGTAAGGTAGCGATAGATAAGCAAGGCAACTACTATGTAGTGTACCAAAGTGCGAACCAGGTTATGAAATTGAATCCCATTACCGGTGTGTTAAGCAATTTTGCCGGGACTGGCACCGCGGGTTTTGGCGGCGACAATGGCCCCGCTTCGGCAGCAACACTAAATGTACCCAGGTATGTTGCCGTTGATACTTCCAACGGCGATGTGTACATCGGCGACGGATATAATATCAGGGTACGCAAAGTAAGCGGGGCGACAGGAGTAATCACCACATTTGCAGGTAATGGGGCGGGCGGGTTCAGCGGTGATGGCGGTCCGGCTACAGCAGCGGAGCTGGGCGCATTTTTCGGAATTGCAGTAGACCCGGCGCACAATGTCTTCATTGCTGATAATTACCGGGTACGCCGGATAGACGGCCTGACAGGTATTATTACAACTTTTGCAGGTTCGGCAGGCTTTGGTTTTTCAGGTGATGGCGGGCCTGCTACGGCAGCAACCCTTTACAATCCCCAGGGTCTTTGTTTTGACCGGAACAGGAATTTATACATAGCCGACTGGTTCAACTACAGGATAAGAAAAGTAGATACTTCCGGCATCATAACTACGGTTGCCGGCAATGGTGCGATGTACTATACAGGTGATGGTATGCCGGCTACCGCATCTGCTATGGAAACGACTGATGTAGCCACAGATTACGCCAGTAATATTTATATAGCAGACCGTATCAATTACAGGATACGGATGGTTGATCATTTAACCGGCATCATAACTACAGTTGCTGGCACCGGTACAGCCGGATTCAGCGGAGATGGCGGGCCCGCAACTGCCGCACAGCTCAATGTACCTACTCATGTAACCATAGATTCGTGCGCTAACATTATTATTTCTGATTTTTCAAATTATCTGTTACGGAAAGTAACAGTGAACACATATTGCGGAATTGCCGGGCCCATAACACTTGCGGGTGATACACTGGTATGCCCCGGAGGAAACATAGTACTGACTGCAACGCCGGCCGGTGGGGCCTGGAATAGTCTTTCGCCCGGTATTGCAATTATTGGCGGGGCATCAGGTATTGTTACCGGCATTGCCCCAGGCACGGCGCTGATCACTTATTCTTATGGTACGGTAACGGATACAATATTCATCACCGTCGGCGCCAGTAATTCACCCGGTATTATTTCGGGAACAAACATTTTATGTGTGGGTGATACCACAACTCTTTCTGAGACCTTTTCAGGCGGCATCTGGTCCATCAGCAATTCTTCGGTTGCCACCATAAGCAGTTCGGGACTTGTTACAGGTATTTCGCCGGGTATGGATACCGTCAGGTATACTATTCCGCCCACCGATTTCCCGTGCAGCGCCACAACTACTTTCCCGATAACTGTTAAACCGCATTCTTATTGCCTGACCGGTGTGGATCCCGGCATCCGGACAGAGCCCGGTACCATTTCAGTTGCGCCTAACCCGGTGCATAATACCTTGTGCATAAATGCCGGTGGCACGATTAATCATGTAATGATCACCAACATGTTGGGGCAAGAAGTTTATTCAGGCAAATGCAGTACCACATCATTAATTGTTGATGTTTCCGGCCTGCCCGGTGGTATGTACCTCGTTAAAATCAATGGCAGCCTGATCAGGCGGTTTGTGAAAGAGTAATACCAATACCTAAGTTAAATTAGTCCAAAAAGTAAGGGTTCCTAATAGCACCTCCCTGTAGGGCCGGGGTTTATAGGTAAATGAGGTCAGACTAATTTATATTGAGTATTGGTATAAGATCAG
>CAIMDZ010000085.1 GCA_903839875.1 uncultured Bacteroidota bacterium | reverse complement strand
TTTCAGCTTCAGAACCGTGAACTCCGTTGCAAACGGTGTTTTATCTCCACTTCCGGATGCCCTTCGGAACATCCGGAAGAACGGTTATCATCTTTTTTTGCAGCAAAATGCTGTCAAAATATTGAATGATTTGGGGTTGTGATGAGTAGAAAATTGTGGGTATCTTTTTTGGGGTGAAATTATGGCAGAGTGGCGGTTAATTTTAGCTTCAGAACCGTGAACTCCGTTGCAAACGGTGTTTTATCTCCACTTCCGGATGCCCTTCGGAACATCCGGAAGAACGGCTCTTTTTTCTACAGCAGCGGCTACTCCTTCACAAACCTCCTCACCTCACTCCCGTTTATTTTTACAAAATAAACCCCGGCAGGGAAATTTGATACGTCAACTTCCTATTTATCCCAGTACTTTTTTCCGCTGAGCGAATAGTAGCCTATTACTTCACGATCGCTGGGTACGTCCTGGCCGGTGAGCGCGGACATCATTCGAGTTTCGGAATTTACAGAGGCTTCGTGCATTTCATTGGTGCCGCCTTTTATTTCGAGTGCCTCCATCACCTGGTCGTCATCGCCGGCTGAACTGATGGTCTTTGGGTAGGTGAACAGGTAATCGTACTTACCAAACGGCACAACAATACTGAAGTCGTTTGCCGAGATTATACCAAGTTCACCCTTTTCATTCCTGCATTCTATCAGCAGCGCCACGCCCCTGCACATTTCCATTCTGCCAAAGGTATAGGGACATACCTTTTCTTTTCCCCTGATGCCATCCGTAAGGTAACAATCCGTTACCGACTGGTCATTGTCAGGGTATTTGATAATCTTTCCGTTTGAGGTAAAGGCATATTTATAGGAATAGTAGTCGTTCCGCACCGAACTATCCAGCACCTTGCCGGAGCTGTCTGTAATGAAGAGGGTAATCACCCGATCATTGGATTGGAAATAATTCTTTTTACGCAGAAAAAAATAACTGACAGCCAGGTATTTGCCGCCATAATGACTCAGGTCAAACTCATCAAACAGGGTCATGTCTATGATTCTGAATGTTTGCAGGTCCAGTCTTTTCTTTATCCCGTTCACTTCACCGATGGCGCAGGTTTGCCAGTTATTTAAAGGCCTGTCGAAGATGGGTGGCGCTATTTCTTTAAATTCGCAATCGAGCATACCCCATTTGCCATTCCGTTTATACGATACCTGCTTAGCCGGGTCGAGGTATTGAAAACTGTCGTACAGTTCGTTTAATTTTTTGAAATGGTCATCATACACTGCAAAGCGCTCATTAGTATGACTCCTGACAGCATAGTAGATGCGCCGGTAAATGCCGGTTGCACGACAAGCAGAATCGGTGAGCGTAATCTGTAATTTCCGAACGAAAAGTTCTTCCTTGTGCCCGTTGAGGGCTGAATCATCTATAGTTGCCAGGAGTTTTCCATCCATGTTATAGTATAAACGCTGCCCGTCCTTTGTAACCACATTCAGGCCAATGCTATTGGGAATGCCCTGTGACCGGGTAGTAAGCGTGCTTACTGAATTCAGCTTAGTGTCGTACAAATATTCCTTTCGCTCCCCTGGTCCGAGGTCTGTAATCTTTAAATGGTCTTCGTCAATTTTTGTGATCTCCTGCACGTTGGGTATCACAATGTGGCCGTTAAGGTCGGCAAGCTGGAAAACACTTTCACCATATTTCAGATTTTCCTTTGTTTTTCGCAGCCTGATACATTTGGGGCCTAAATTGTCAGGCTGGTATTCCCAGGCGCG
This sequence comes from uncultured Bacteroidota bacterium, assembly GCA_903839875.1. Taxonomy (GTDB): domain Bacteria; phylum Bacteroidota; class Bacteroidia; order Chitinophagales; family Chitinophagaceae; genus Nemorincola. Next base: position 38,171 of record CAIMDZ010000085.1, on the reverse strand, counting down.
ATCGGGCGATAACAGCAATTTACCTTCATTACTCATCAGCGTAAACGTTTGAGCTCCGGGTGTCAGCGGTGTGCGCAGCACATAATTGCCGGTTGTTTTTTCAATATAAATGGCTTTCGGGTCGGGCTTCCAGGGGTAGGTATTACCGGCTATGTCATAGAGCAAGGCAGTGTCCTTATTTATCGCCAGCAGCATATCAGGTTTTATGTAAATGATGCTGTCGTATACCGCTGGTATCAGGAACGAATCCTTCATAATCCGGTAAAGCCCGCATTTGCCATCCACATTTACAGACAGCAGGCCATACCGTTCGGAAAGTGAACCTATGGTTCCCGGTAATGCTTTTTTATTTTTGTCAGGCTGTAGTATAAATGCATTGACCGGCATTTTAAATTCGAACCAGTCAACCTTACCTGCAAAAACCTGGTTTTGGTACCTGCTATACACAGGATCGCTGTATTTAAACAGGTTGCTACCGCTGCCGGTTTTATTAAAGATCAGAAACCTGCCCTTATTCATACTAACACTGTAGAGGCAGGTATCCACCAGGCGTCCCGTCCTGTCGAATATTTTTATGGGTGCATTGTCATTATTTTCTTCGGCAAAAATGTAAGGCGCGTCATACACAATGGTTTTGTACCTGCAAGGCACTATCATAGAGCCAAGTTCATCACACATACCCCAATCTTTACCCTGCCTGAAAGGCACCAGGAACCTGCCCTTACCAATGCCTTTTTCGCAGGAGAACAGCATCGTCCATATGCAAATCCAGAAAATAAGGTGTCGTTTCATTTGATGAAAATAATGAAATTAGGGGAATATGCTTATTGAAATTATTTGCAAATATAAGGGGCTTGGGGGATGTGTTCAAAAGCTGTGTACTGTGCATATATAATCGCGCATCGTGATGTTCTTGTTGTTTCGGATGTCTCCCACACTACGGAGAACCCCTTGCGCCACCGCTAAAGCTAAGGCGGCACGCGGTCAGGGTTGACTCATGTTGTTGTTTATCCGTGGGTTGCACCCACGGATATTCACGGGAAAGTCCTTCGGGCTTCTTTAACTAAATGACCCTGAAAGGGTCAAACGTTTATAGCAAAACAGTTCAAAAATGAGTTCGATACCGACCGCGTGCTGCCTTAGATTTAGCGGTGGCGCAAAGGACGGGGCTACTGGAGAAAAGCACAATTTGTCATACGCCCCATTCATTCCCAAACAAAAAAAAATCGTACTATTGATCCTTATACCATTGTGAAATTTCTATATCATGAAAAAATTGCTGGTCATTGTTTTTATTAGTGCGGTTACTTTTAGCTGTGGCATTTTCAGATCAGGAAATAGCGGCAGTAATAAGGCTGGTTCATCCGGCACAGCAGACCTTCCACGGGGTCCAAAAGGATGGATGGAGTGTCCGCAGCAAACGGATGCCGGAGCCAGGCAGGAAGTGAAATCCGGCTGCAATAATGAACCGGGTACACAACCTAAAAACTGCATTATTTACCGTGCCAAACCCGGTATGGATAAATGGGAGGCGGACCCTTACCCCACTCCTTACCGCGAAAATACCCCTGATGATTTTGGCTGGTACCATAAGCGGTTTTGCAAGTGAAAGAAAACACTAGTCTGGTTGCGCCTTTGCGTACATCATCCTCTATTCATGATTGGGCACATGAAATGAAGCAGCAATGGTATTGCACTTTGGGCAAACAATATGTACCAGTGATGTAGTCAATGGCGTTACCCTGCTGGATACATAATCCTCTAACTGGATAAGGGAATGTTCCTTCTTTGATTCTTCCAATGTAAATTTGTTCCTGCACTCCGGGTTCGAACAGTAGTATGATAATTGAGATTGCATAAAAAAGTTTTTAGTACGTATATTTTAATGAAGTTTGACGAGTTCATGTATCAACGGGATGTAAAATTATCGAGGGTTACTACCATTTCAAATGACAGCCGTTAGCATAGTAAATGACATTCATCAACCCGTTGATGTTTAAATAACCGGCATATTTTTTGAGCGGCACAACGTTTGTACTAATCCGGGTTGCTTCATTTTATGTGAATGATTCTTTATACCAGTTTATCATACAACAAAACTGCCATACAGGATACGGGCTGTAATTACAGGGACTATAAAGCTCACATCCCCTGACATTATCTTAAAATCTACCAGGAATTTATAACAGAATTCCTGAAATAAACTGTGTCAACTTTATTATTTTTGACACGTGAAAAAATATTTAAGATTTTCGGGATTCATCCTGGTGGCTTTGGTGGCCATAAATTTTGCATCCTGCAAGAAGAAAGCCCCTAAAGAAGATTATTCCAATATTCAGGGTAATTATTTTTCTATATATAAGTGTGCACTGGACGAATGGAACAATTATACCGGTATGCCATTTGCGATTATTAAAACCACAAGGATAAATAAAGGTAAGTATGACACCAGCCTCTCAAATTCAGATACCATTAACTGGGCGCCGATTTTGCTTACCTTTTTCGCAACAGACATCAGCGACCGCAAATACCTTGGCCAATACAACTTCAACCAGTTTGACGATAACGAGGATGAAACCCATAATTTCATTTACCTGGCTAAAGACCCTGACATGTTCACCCAAAAACTGCTGATCACCATTGATCAGAAAACCATGAAAGTGAAAGGCATCTACATAGAAACCTATAAAAAAACGGTCACTGAAGAACGAACGCAGAAACTATATTACAACCCGCTGAAGACCATTCAGATTCAAACGGATGTAAAACCAATGATGGGAGAAGGTACCTATACCCTGCAGCAATGGGATTTTATGAGATGAGATGAAGGAAAAACTATTAACTAAAAATACAAAATCAGCACCAGTTGCCCCGATCTAAAGGTCAATGTCATTTAGTTAAGCGATTATTTTGTTACCATAGCACGGAAAACCCCTTTGGGGTTCGTGTTATATTCTATGTTTTCCGTGGGTTTCACCCACGGCTATTCACAGGGAAGCCCTTCGGGCTTGCGTAACTAAATGATATTGACATCCCGAAAAAAAATCGGGACCTTGTTCCGGTCGGGGCTACTGGGAATTATCCATATAAAACATTCAGGAATTAGTACCTAAAATTGCACCCGGTGAACGAAAATGACTAAGGAAGAATTCATCAAAATAGCCCAATCCATACCTCACGAACCGGGATGCTATAAATATTACGACAAGCAGCAGGAGATGCTGTATGTTGGCAAAGCTAAAGACCTGCGCAAGCGTGTAAGCTCCTATTTCAATAAAAACCCCGATAATTTCAAAACAAAGAAACTGGTTTCACTCATCTATGCTATAGATTTTACGGTTACCGGTTCAGAGCATGATGCCTTCCTGCTCGAGAACTCGCTGATCAAGCATTACCAGCCAAGGTTCAATATTGTACTAAAGGACGATAAAACCTATCCATATATAGTACTGAAGAAAGAGCCCTTCCCGCGTGTGTTTTTTACCCGCAGGCTTATCAGGGATGGCTCAGAATATATAGGGCCTTTTACGGGGCTGATGCGGGTAAGAGAATTGCTGGAACTGATACGTCAAAACATCCCTCTGCGCACCTGCAACCTCAACCTGACCGAACAAAATATAAAACGGGAAAAATTCAAAGTGTGCCTGGAATACCATCTCGGCAATTGCAAAGGCCCGTGCGAAGGCTTTCAGGATGAAGCAGATTATAAGCAAAACCTTCAATTGGTAAGACATGTGCTAAAGGGCAACATAGGCGATGTGATCAGGCAACTGAAAGAAGAAATGAATACCTATGCCGCAGAGCTGAAATTTGAAAAAGCCCAGATCATTAAGAAAAAGATAGAATCATTGCAGCACTACCAGAGCAAGTCAATAGTGGTAAATCCAAAACTGGAAAATGTGGATGTGGCCTGCATACTCACAGACGAAAACTTCTTTTACGTCAACTACATGATAGTAAGCAATGGCAGCATAGTACATTCCAATACCCTGCAGATAGCCAAGAAACTGGATGAAGAAGAAGCTGATGTACTATCCCTTGCCCTCGACAACCTGATGGAAAAGTACCAGAGCATTGCCAAAGAAGTGATCGTTCCGCTGCATATAGATGTTACTGATACAACCTTGAAAATTACCGTACCCAAAGCCGGTGACAAAAAACACCTGCTCGACCTGAGCATTAAAAACGCAGAAATTTTCAGGCAGGACATGCGCAAGAAGGCCACGCTGCTGCTGGGCGAGGCCTCGAAGGAAAGCAATATGCTGATACTCGAAGAACTGCAGGAGTCTTTGCAGCTATCTGAGATACCTGTGCATATAGAGTGCTTTGATAACTCCAACTTCCAGGGCTCCTACCCTGTTGCGGCCATGGTATGCTTCAGAAACGGATTGCCTGCAAATAAGGAATACCGTCATTACCATATCAAAACCGTAGAAGGCATCAATGACTTTGCCTCCATGAGCGAGGTCGTTTACCGCAGGTACAAGCGGCTGATGGAGGAAAAGGAACCATTACCGCAACTGGTGATCATAGACGGTGGTAAAGGCCAGCTTAGCTCGGCAGAAGAAAGCATTGAACGCCTTGGTCTCACCGGCCGCATGACCCTTATAGGTCTTGCCAAAAGAGAAGAATCCATCTTCTTCCACGGCGATACGGAGCCCATACAACTCAACTACGACAGCCCTGCCCATAAGCTCATCCGCCGCATCCGCGACGAGGTGCATCGCTTTGGCATCACCTTCCACCGGCAGATAAGGAGCAAGGGCACCTTCAAAAACGAACTCGAAGAAATCCCCGGCATAGGTGAAAAGAATGCCACAGAGCTCCTCAAAGCCTTCCGCTCTGTAAAGAACATCAAAACACTTACTGAACGTGAATTAACCAAGGTGATTGGAGCGGCTAAGGCGCGGGTGGTATGGGCGTATTTCAACCCCACCCCTGACCCTGAAGCCCCCCCCCCGCATTTAGCTGTTGGATAATCTTAAATATCCTATTCCGCCTTATCAAGCATTTTCTTAAATCTCAGGTAGTCTTTGTTTGTAGGTTTTTCATCGAGCGATTCATCGAAATGAATAGCAAGTCCGAAATAAATTTCATCGTAGATCATCAGGCGCTCGTCCTTGTTTTTGATCTTTTTGATGATATCAAGAACCAAAGCAGGATGACAAATAAAGCACCGGCCCATTGCAAAAGACGGCTCCTCGTTTGCCGAACCATTGTCTGCCCATAGCGTTGCGAAAAACTGCATCATCAGTTTTGTGTCCTTTGTCTTGCAAAAATAACCGGAGAATATCTCTAGCACAGGCGAGTATTTTCTATCAGTGTATTCTTCCAGTTCCCTGATTGCAGTACGATGTCTCAGACTATCCTTACTCCGGCATGCGCTCACGAAGCTATCGGCCAGTTGCTGCTGTTTTATAAAAATCTCAAGGATCAGTTTCCGTTTTACTTCATCTTTCAGATTTTCAACCAGTTGTACGCTGCTTTTGCGCATATAGCCACTCACCTGGGTACCTTTTACCCATTTATAAGTGGTAACTTTCACCCATTGCGGAGCCATTGAATCACAATAAAAAAAATCGCCCTTTTCAACGGTCGTTAGTACATCGCAGCTTTTCCCCGCACCGGAATGCACATTGGCAACCCCATCTTTAACCCTGATGATGGCAAGCTTCGATTCAGCAAGGGCTAGAGGCGCAATGCAGAAAAACAGTAATGCAAAAAGGGATACCTTGACTATAGTCCACAAGGGATAAATTTGTGAGTTCATAGCAATGATCAATCTAAGAATATTTGCTCAACGGTCATGGTTCGGCGCGGCTCACCACGCCAGTTATCTATTTTGCTTCCTCAATTCAATTCACAAATTCATCCCTTGCCAAGCATACAAAAAAAGTCAGCAACATTTACGCAGGCACCGAAACCGTCAGTTTTTGCAAAGTCTTTTCAATCCTTTCCATGGCTTCCATCAGGTTGGTCATAGAAGTGGCGAAGGAAAGGCGTATGCAGTTATTATCACCAAATGCACTGCCGCAAACGGTGGCCACATGACCTTCGTGCAGCAGGAACATACTCATGTCGTCGGCATTTTTTATGATGGTATCGCCATAGCTTTTCCCGAAAAAAGAGCTTACATCGGGGAAGGCGTAAAAAGCGCCTTGTGGTTCATTGCTTTTTATCCCCGGTATTTTCTTTAGCGCACCAATCACATAGTCTCTACGCTGTCTGAACGACTCTGCCATTTTAAAGGTAGGCCCCAGATCGCTGAGTAATGCTGTGATTGCGGCTTTTTGCGCAATGGAATTAGCTCCCGAAGTCACCTGCCCCTGCAGCCGCTCGCAGGCCTGCACTATTTCCCTTGGCCCCGCTATATAGCCAAGCCGCCAGCCCGTCATGGCAAAACCCTTCGACATACCATTTACGATCACTACCCTGTCCTTTAGTTCATCAAACTGGGCAATGCTTTCGTGCTGGCCTGTATAGTTTATATATTCGTAAATCTCATCGCTGACAATTACCACCTGGGGATGTCTTTTAAACACCTCGGCCAGTCCTGCCAGTTCTTCTCTTGAATAAAAACTGCCAGTAGGATTGCAAGGTGATGAGTAAACGAACATCTTCGTTTTGGAAGAAATGCTGGCTTCCAGTTTCGCCGGGGTGATTTTGAAATCATCCTCAATGCCGCAACTCACAAATTTCACCGTTCCTCCTGCCATCTGCACCTGCGAAGCATAGGTAACCCAGTAAGGTGTGGGGATGATCACCTCATCTCCCGGGTCCACAAGGCACATAATAATGTTATATAACGATTGTTTGGCGCCTGTTGAAACCATGATCTCATTGGCAGCATAATCCAGGTTGTTATCTCTTTTCAGTTTTATGCTTATTGCTTCCAGCAGATCAGCAAAACCTGCCACCGGCGGATACTTCGTAAATCCTTCATTCATTGCTTTCACCGCGGCATTGCAAATATGTTCAGGGGTTTTAAAGTCTGGTTCTCCTAAGCTCAGGTCAACTATGTTTATGCCCTTTGCTTTCAATTCACGGCTAAGCTTCGCCATTTTTATTGTCTGCGGCTCGGTAATTTTATTCAATCGTTGTGCTAATTGCATTTAGTTCTAAGGTATTGGCCTCCACAAATATACAAATTCTGGCATTAGGTGAGGATGCCCATTTCAGGTCATCATTAAAGTTCTTACTTATCTTATGACACTACCTCCTGCATATTCTCTATAACCCCGCTTTCATCCTTCATCAGGAAGGCCGGGTGAGGTCTGCTTTATATACCTCATTCAACTCACCTATATAAGCAAGTATCTCTTTCCGCCCCAGGAATTTCACAGCGCTGGTAGTAAAGCTCCGTGGTATGAACTCCCACTCCTTCCGCATAGCTTCTATAAACTGGCGCGCGTGCTTTGCTACATCCCGCTGGGTACTTTTATCCGCCTTGGTAAATATCATATTAAACGGTATCTCCCATTCACCCAGCTTTCTCAGAAACTCAAGGTCCAGGTTCTGTGGTTCATGCCGGCTGTCTATCAGCACAAATACTGTCACGAGGTTGGTGCGGTTTCGCAGGTAGCCTTCTATCATTTTTTCCCAATTGGCCCGCATAGCCTGGGATACCTTTGCAAAACCATAACCCGGAAGGTCCACTATATAAAATGAATTATTGATCAGGAAGTGGTTGATCATCTGCGTCTTACCGGGACTATTTGATGTCTTGGCGAGCTTCGCATTACGTGTCAGCATGTTGATCAGCGACGACTTCCCCACATTCGACCTGCCTATGAAGGCATACTCCGGCTTATCAGCTTTCGGGCATCCATCCACATTCGGACTGCTGATAAGGTACTCTGCTTTAGTGATTTCCATATTATCTGCTTTCTACTTATACTATCTAATATCTACTTTTTATCCCACTCCTCTTTCTACTTTCCACTTTTGACCTTCTACTTTCTACTTTCTACTTTCTACTTTAGACTTTAGACTTTAGACTTTTACCTACCTTTGCAAAAATGCAAGCCCCCGATACTAACCCGGCAGCCAGAATTGTTCCGGATACCGCATCAAATTTAAGCAAGAAAGAGCAGGTTGCCGAGATGTTTAACAACATTGCCGGCCGTTACGACTTTCTGAACCACTTTTTATCCATGGGTACCGACAAGGGCTGGCGCAAAAAAGCCATAGCCGAGGTAGCCGCAATTACCCCCTCCCGCATCCTGGACGTAGCCACAGGCACGGGCGACATGGCCATCGCTGCGGCAAACACGATAAGCGGAGTTACCATTGATGGCGTAGACATAGCCACACAGATGCTGGAAGTCGGCCGCAAAAAAATAGCAGCCCTGAAACTGGACAAAACCATAAAACTGCAAACCGGAGACAGCGAATCCATGCCTTTTAAGAGCGCAACGTTCGATGCAGTGATGTGCGCCTATGGCGTGCGCAACTTCGAGCACCTGGAGGCTGGTCTTACCGAAATGAACCGGGTACTGCGCCCCGGTGGCAAGCTGGTGATACTTGAGTTCTCGCATCCATCAAAGTTCCCCATGAAGCAGTTCTTCGCGTTCTACTTCAAATACATACTCCCCACTATAGGCAAACTCGTCTCAAAACACAGCCGCGCCTATACCTACCTCCCTGAATCCGTAATGGCCTTCCCCGAAGGCAAACGTTTCTGCGGGATCCTTGAAAAATGCGGCTATAAAAACGCCAAGGCAAGGCCGCTTACTTTTGGAGTGACTACTATTTATACGGCAGTGAAGTAGTATATTGTGATATAAATATTTATGTTTCTTAACAGTCTACTATATGAAATATATCACCACATGTCTATTGCTCCTCGCATCTACTTCAACTTTTGCACAACAAATTACTTATCCGGCTTGGCAGGAAGAATCTAAAACCAATATGAGATTATTGCCGGAATACGGCAATAGGACCAAAACTCATGAGCAAAAAAATGTTGATGAAGAATTTATTCAGACATCCCTGAAACAGGATGGAACCAGCAGAAAAGCTTCAGACCATTTAGTTGAAATTGGTTATAAATACTTCAATCGCGGAGACATTAAAACAGCAATGTATCGTTTCAACCAATCCTGGCTGCTGGATCCCAAAAATGAAAACGCATATTGGGGATTTGGCGCCATTTATTTCCACTTTAACGATCTCGAAAATGCAACCAAAATGTATGATCAGGGGTTAAAACTGAATCCCAATAGCTCAAACATATTGACCGATAAGGCTACTATCTATATGACTATGCTAAATGATAAGTTTGATGAAAAATTGGTAAAAAAAGCAGTTGACCTCTTTAATAAGTCGTACGCAGTTGATCCCAAAAATCCAAATACAACTTTCAAACTATCCACTTTATACTTTTCAATAAATGACTGTGAGAAAGCAAAAAAATATTATGATATCTGTAATCAACAGGGAGGGCAACCAATTACCAACGAATACACGAGCGCTTTGAAAGAAAAATGCAAGTAGGCTATATCATAATTCCTTATTTTCATATCGCCCCCCTGGTTTTCGTGTGATAGAGGTAATTATTAAATAATCATTGTATTCAGAGCTGGACATATCGCTAAATGCACCTGCAAAAGACAGGATTTTCCTGCGTTGATTTTTCCTTTTCTTCGAAGGATTATTTATAGAATGGACGTATGCATATACTTCGTCCAGCTTTTCCTGTGGAAGTTCATTTACCTCTTTTATGATTGAATTTACTGTAAACATAAATAGCTATATATACATGATAAAGGTACAAAATTTAAATAGTGTCAGCAAACAAATTTCAACCAAACACCCAATACAAAACAAGTGGAGGTTGATGTATCAGGTTTCCCTGCCGGGGTTTACTTTGTAAAAATAAACGGGAGTGAGGTGAGGAGGTTTGTGAAGGAGTAGCACAGCACTTGCTATCTGTACTGGGTGGCGATTACTTGGCAGCAATGGGTTTGGGATTGAATAAATTAGTACCTTTAGTATTTAAAGTTTGCTTATGAAAAGGATACTACTCATACTGCTTTTGTTGCCTGTTTTTACAAGGGCGCAGATCATTACTACGTTTGCGGGAAATGGCATTGGAGGCTTTACAGGCGATGGTGTCCCAGCTACTGCCACGGCATTATCATCTCCTTATGGTGTAGGTATTGATAGTATGGGCAACATTTATATTGGTGATGCAGGCAACAATAGGATTCGCAGAATAGATACCTTCGGAATAATCCATTCAGTTGCAGGTACTGGTGTAGCAGGATATAATGGTGATGGTATATTTGCCACTACGGCTCAATTAAACTTCCCTTATGGTATGTCAGTTAATCGTGCTGGTACTATAGTTATTGCCGATATGAGCAATCATCGCATACGTAGTATTCAGTCTGAAGTTGGCGGAATTATCATAACAATTGGTGGTACAGGTGTTGCTGGATTTAGCGGTGATGGTGGACCTGCAGTAGCAGCACAAATAAACAATCCCCAGGGAATATTTTGGGATGTTGCAAACAATGTTTATTTCGGTGATCATTATAACCACCGTATCAGGAAAATAGATGCAAGTGGTATTATTACTACCATAGCCGGAAATGGAACACCAGGCTATAGTGGAGATGGTGGACCAGCAACGGCTGCAGGATTATATTATCCTTCTGGAATAACAAAGGATAATCTCGGCAATATCTACATAGCTGATATGTATAATCAGCGCATACGAAAAATTGATACTTCCGGTATTATCTCCACTGTAGCAGGAACAGGAACCTCAGGTTATAGTGGCGATGGCGGACCAGCCACTTTAGCAAATCTAAGATACCCTAAAGACGTATATATGAATAACTTAGGGGAATTAGTTATTAGTGATCCGGATAATCAGAGATTGCGAAAAATAAGTACATCTGGAATTATAACAACTTTTGCAGGTACAGGTAGTGTTGGCTTTAGCGGGGATGGTGGTCCGGCAACAATGGCTAATTTAAACGAACCTCAAGGTGTATTTGTGGATGACTATGGTAGTATTTATTTAGGGGACTGCCTCAATAACCGCATCCGTAAAATAACCTGCATAGCACCAGCAGTAAGCCCAATTCTGGGGCCAGGTACGGATACTGTTTGTATTGGCAGTAGCTTAACACTTACGAATAGTACTTCCGGTGGTGTGTGGAGTTGCAGCAATACCAATGCTATCGTTTCATCAACTGGAATTGTTACTGGAGTAGCAACAGGATGGGATACTATCAGATATGCTGTTACGAATACTTGTACAGCTACCAATGTAGTATCTCCTGTTTATGTCAAGTCTTGCAGTACCACTTTGGTTCCGTCAGTTAACGGAATATCTATGTTAAGACTAAAAATTTACCCCAACCCCGCTTCCTCAGAACTAACCATCATAGCTACTAATAAGATAAACAAAGTAAGCATAAACAACCTATTAGGCCAAACAATGTACACTCACGAGTACAACACGGATAAGGTGCAGGTTGATGTAGCAGACCTACCCCCAGGCATCTACCTCATCAGGATAAATGGCACAGAAATAAGGAAGTTTGTGAAGCAATAAAATTATTATTTATGAAAAGAATCTTAACCATAGCGGTTGTAATGATTGCATTTACTGGCTGTAGTAAAAAAAGTAGTGGACCCACAATAGCTACCCTTACCGCTACCACCATAAGCGGTATCACTAGAGCTACTGCGACTGGTGGTGGCAATATTAGTAGTGATGGAGGAGCCACAGTCACTACACGAGGTCTATGCTGGAGCACAAGTTCAAACCCCACAGTGGCACTTACTACCAAAACCACCGATGGCACAGGTACAGGTAGCTATACGAGTAGTATTACGGGATTGTTACCCAGCACGACTTATTATGTAAGGAGTTATGCAACTAACAGTGTTGGCACAGCTTACACTGCTGAGCTGACATTCATTACATTAGCCAATACATCTCTTACTATTGGCATGACTTTCGGTGGTGGAATAGTAGCCTACATTTTACAACCCGGTGACCCTGGTTATGACGCATCAGTAGAGCATGGTCTTATTGCTGCGACAAGCGACCAGAGTTCAACTATGGTTTGGTGGAACGGCACTAATGTTACAACCGGCGATACTGGTACAGCGATAGGCACAGGCTTAGCAAATACCAATGCCATTATTGCGGCACAGGGTTCAGGTACTTATGCTGCCTCTATTTGCAGAAGCCTAACCTTTGGTGGTAATACTGATTGGTACCTGCCAAGCAAAGATGAATTAAATAAATTATGTATTAATCAAACAGCGATAGGTGGTTTTGCCAGTGCCTACTATTGGAGTTCGAGTGAGTATGTGGCGGGCTTCGTGTGGGCCAAGGATTTCCCCAATGGCGGCCAGGCCCCCTTCTCTACGAACTACCCAGGCTACGTGCGTGCAGTTCGGTCTTTTTAAGAATTTACGTCTTCAGCTGGTCTTCCCACCACTGGTCCAAGCGTCGCGCTTGGTCCTAATATTTGCAAGCGTCCGCTTGCGAACTCTCTACCCCACCGGCACCAGGGCTACTTTATCTTATGCATCGCATTTCATGCCGTTTTAATGGGGACACCGGCAATGCAGGAAACAATAAACAAAGAAAAACGGAAGAAGAAAGAGTAGTTTCGGATGCTTTTCGCTTCAGTATTCAAATATACATTTCGTAATCTTCTATTTGCAACTCATCTGCCTGGTTATTTCTGTTAAACAAACTTTTTAGTTTTGCTACTATGTTTTGTACCAGTAAGTATGGAAACTGTATGAGGGCTTTCATGATTTTCATTTTTAGATTTTGATAAAAGAATTGAATTTAATACCGATTATTTCTGCAAGTTTATTTCAATATGCCTGAGCCGGAACTGATGATAGTCAGACCGGAAGCTGAACTTAGTCAGGTGGCTGAAAAACTAAGCCTGGTATGGAGGGTAAGCTTCTGAATTTCTAAGTCCCGGGCGGACTTCCATCGCAGAGCCATATGTATAACGAAGACCCACCGACACTTGTCTCGCCGTGGTGGCATTTACCTACCGGCAGGCAGGTCGGGGTACTGAAGTTGGGCTTTTTTTGTTGCTGCAATATGGAGGCAGGAATGCTATGGCGCTTCGTGGGTATGCTCAGGAGATTTCTCACATCGTTTCGTTTCACTGCACTTCGTTAGAAATGACGGCTTTGATCGGGCCAAATGCAGAACCCGAACGCGACCATGCAGCACCTTTATAATCCATACTTTCTACTATTCCCAATTAATCCTACTTTTGTCCATCTTTAATTTATGAAAGTCACACAACATATAGCTGAAGCGAAAGAAACCATTGTTTCTTTTGAAATATTGCCGCCTACCAAGGGCAAAAGCATAGAATCCATCTACGCCCATCTCGATATGCTCATGGAATTCGGCCCGGCATTTATTAATGTTACCTATCACCGCGCCGAGCAGTTATTAAAAACCCGTAAAGACGGTTCGCTGGAATGGGTGGAGATCCGCAAAAGGCCGGGTACCGTAGGCATATGTGCGGCTATCATGAACAAATATAAAGTGGAGGCTATCCCCCACCTCATTTGCGGTGGATTCAGTAAAGCAGAGACCGAAAATGCATTGATAGACCTCGATTTTCTGGGTATTAAGAACGTACTGGCCCTCCGCGGCGACGCGGCTGCCAACGAAAAATTCTTTACGCCCAATGTTCACGGCCACCGTTATGCCGAAGACCTGGTGAAGCAGATTGTAGCGCTAAACCAGGGCCACTATATGGAAGAAGATATAATAGACGGCGCCAAAACCGACTTTTGTATAGGTGTAGCCGGTTATCCCGAAAAACACTGCGAAGCCCCTAATATGGATTCCGATATTTATTACCTGAAACGTAAACTGGACTTCGGAGCAGATTATGTGACCACACAACTGTTCTACAACAATGCGCATTATTACAACTACGTAAAAAGGTGCCGGGAACATGGTATCAATGTACCCATTATGCCCGGACTTAAGCCTATCAGCAATAAGAAGCAACTGACTATGATTCCCAGGGTGTTTAATGTGGAGGTTCCGTCAGATCTGTGCAATGAAATGCTGAAAGCAAAAAATGAAGCTGACTGCGAACTGATAGGCACTGAATGGCTGCTGGAACAGTGCCGCGACCTACTTAAAAACAAGGTGCCCGTTTTGCATTTCTATACGTTGGGCAAGCCAAACATAGTCTACAATGTGCTGAAGAAGTTGTTTTAGGTGATGTGAGGATTTCTCACGCAATTTTTGAATAGTACTTAATTATTGCTGATTATCAATATATTGTAAGGTATTACCTGCAGTTACAGATAATGTCTTAACCAGTCCAGCACCCCATACTTCCACTGCAGCCACCCCGGTGTATTCCAGCCATGACCTGAACCTTCCCAGTTGATGAACATACATGGCTTACCCCTGGCAAGAAGGGAATCCTGTAGCATATGGGATTGTACCGGGTAAACCAGTTGGTCTGCAGTGCCCTGGAAAATGATGGTAGGTACGGCCCCGGCCATGTAGTAGATAGGGCTGGCGTCGTGCCACGATTGCTGATTGATGAGATAAGGTCCCAATAAAACAGCAACATTTTGCCCCAAAGGCCCATTCGAAATTGAACTATCCGTAAAATTGGTTGGCCCATAGCCATCTATTACGGCTTTTACCCGCCCATCCTGGTTTCGGCTGTAGGCATACATGAGCGCCAACTGGCTGCCCGAACTCTTACCCAGCAGGCACACACGGTCGGGGTTTATTTGCCACTCAGCGGCTTTCTGTTTTATATAGTCCATCACAAAGCCTATATCATCAACAGGAGCAGGGTATTTATACTTTTGGTCAAGGCGGTAATTCATATTGATCAATGCACAGCCATTGGCAGTGAAAAAAGTATCTATCCCCGATCCGTTAAAATCAATTTTGTCACCCTGTATCCAGGATCCGCCATGAATAAGGATAACTACCGGAGTATTAACTATATTCCGATTCACAGGTAAGAACACATCCATGATCTGCTGCAAAGTATCTTGCCCGAATAATACATTACTGTACTTCAAAAAAGGAGCAGGGTCTGAAGCCTTTTCAAATCCCGGATGGGTACATCCGGAAAGAAAAATGAGGAATAATAACAGGTAATTTTTATTCTTCAAAATCACAAAATTTACAGATTACCCAAATATAACGAATTACAGCTGATAATATTACTAATGAACCGTTATTTACCTATCCGCATATTGTAACCTCTTTTATGTTACTCATTTGCAAATAATTATAAATTATATTACTTTTGCAAACCCTAATAAATTCACTAACCTGATCACAATAGTTATTTAATGAAAACAACCCCAGGGGGCACTTATTACCAGCGGCTAATGGATAAGCTTTCAGGCGATCCGGATACCTATTCCATGGGGAACAGGGCATTTAACTTCATTAATGCTATTACATTCCTGTTATTGGTATCTTACCTGGCCTTTGATCTGTTCATTTCACAACTTACCATGTCTGTTGTAATTTCCGGAATGATGGTAGTACTTGGTTTTTTGTATTATTTTTCACGTTTCAAAAAGAAATATCAAGTCGGAATAATTATATATGCATTAATTAGCTATACGGTTTTAATATTGAATTATTTCATAAATTCCGGCATCAACGGCCCAACCTTATGTTTGTTTTTCTAACATTTTATTTGCTGATTGCCATAGGGAACCCAAAACAATACCCATTATGGATATCCCTCCACATCCTTGTTTTGCTTTCTCTGCTGGCCTGTGAGTACATTCACCCTGACTGGGTGCCTGATACTTACAAAAGTAAAAGTGACAGGTACATTGATATAGGCGCTACCAGCGGAACAGCAATAGCATTCATTTTTTTCATCACAAATTATATGCGGAAAAACCTGGACAAGGAACGCGTTAAAACAGAAGAAAGAGAACTTGCCATTTCAAACCAGAACAGGCAAATTATTGAACAAAACCACCTGCTGGAAAAAGTGAATGCAGAAAAGACGAAGCTTTTTTCCATCATCTCACACGACCTAAGAGCACCGCTTGATTCGATCAGAGGCTATCTCGAATTGGTTTCCGAACATTTACTGAGTGAAGATGAATTAGCCACAATGCACCAGGAATTACTGAACCAGACAAAGTATACTTCTGAATTGTTGCTCAATCTTTTGTACTGGTCAAAGGCGCAAATGCAGGGCATTTCTGTACACCTCGTTTCCATTTGTGTTAAAGACATTATGGATGAAGTTTGTGGGAACAAATTATCTAACGCCGCAATGAAAGGCATTAAAATTACGTACTCCATAAAACCGGAGATTGAAGTGGTTGGCGACAAGGATATGCTCCGGATAGTATTAAGGAACCTGATAAACAATGCCATTAAATTTACAAAACCAGGTGGTGAAATAAAAATTAAAGTAACCATAAACAGCCCTAATGCAGAAATTTCTGTCAGGGACAATGGAATAGGAATTCCATTAGAACGGCGCGATGATATCTTCAGACATAAAACCAACTCCACTTACGGTACAAACAACGAAAAAGGCATTGGCCTGGGACTCATCCTGTGCAGAGAATTTATGGATTACCAGAACGGAAAAATATGGTTTGAAAGTGAAGAAGGAATAGGATCTGTATTTTATATCTCCCTGCCCATGACAAAACCAAGCGCCGAATCGCTTAATCCAATAAAGAGGGAATAAATATTTTCTTACCTTTCGGTCAAAGCAGATTTTATGAAGTACTCCGGATTATTGTTACTTTGCTTTACAGCCAGTATTTATTGCCTCGCCCAGACCTCCAAACATCTACCAAAGCCAAAAGCCAAGGCACTGGAGGATAGCGCAATCAGCAAATACCAACGCGCTGCAGGTGACCCTGTAAAAGTAAAGGAGGTGTTCAACCTGCTGGATGAAGGCCTGAAAGCGGATAACAATTATTATGAAGGATGGATAAACAAAATGACGCTGCAAAGCCAGCTCGACCATTATGACGATGCACTTGCAACCCTTAAAAAAATGGAACAGATTTTTCCGCAGGATCTGGGAGTACCGTTCCATAAAGGTATCCTGTTGTATATAACCGGCAAAACCAAAGAATCGCTGGCTATATTCAATAACCTGCTGGGCAAATATAATGCGCTCCTTGAAAAAACCCCGAAGAGCCCGAATGCAAAGGGATGGCTCATAAACAAAGGGATTATCCTTATCCTTGCTGACAGGGAAAAGAGGGCAAGCAGCTATTGAATAAAATTTACAATGAAGAGAAAGAGTACTATGCAAAAAGCTATTTAGCCTTTTATATAAACAGTACTAAAGAGGAGATTATTAATGACCGGGTGCCGGGGAAATAGCCTTTATACGTACATTGAAACAGCCGCTGCACATCGCTCGCCATCAATAGCAGCAGAAACAATACCACCGGCATAACCTGCACCTTCAGCACATGGATAAAGCCCTTTTATTTGAGTATGCTGCAGTGAATCTTTATCCCGTGGTATGCGCACAGGTGAACTGGTTCTTGATTCGGTGGCTACCAAAACAGCTTCGTTGGTAAAATAGCCCTTCATTTTTTTACCAAAATCAACCACTGCTTTTTTAAGGGCAGCATTAATATCCGGAGGTAATACTTCACTAATCTTTGCACTGTGGATGCCGGGCAGGTAGGAGCATGCCGGTAATGCGGGTGAAACCCTGCCATCCACAAAATCGGCCATGCGCTGTGCGGGCGCAACCAATTTACCTCCGCCTATTACAAATGAACGCTGCTCCACCATTTGCTGATAATGCATTGCAGCAAGTGGCCCGGTAAATTGATATTTAGCAAAATCCTTTTCATCAACCGCAACCACAGTTCCCGAATTTGCAAAAGCATTATTGCGTTTGGATGGCGACCAGCCATTTACCACAATTTCGCCCGGAGCTGTTGCAGCAGGAGCAATGATACCCCCCGGACACATACAAAAGGAAAATACCCCTCTGCCATATACCTGTGTCACAAGCGAATAACTGGCAGGTGGCAAAAAAGGATCCCGGACATTGCAGTGATATTGTGCCTGGTCTACAATAGACTGCGGATGCTCGATGCGCACGCCAATCGCAAATGGCTTGCATTCAATCGCAATTCCTTTTGAATGGAGCAAAGTAAAGATATCGCGGGCAGAATGGCCGGTGGCAAGGATCACGGAGTTGGTTAGTATTGTCGTTCCGCCGGCAGTCTTAATCCCTTTTATGGTGTCACCTTCGAGCAATATGCCGGTGAGTTTGGTATCAAAATGCACCTCGCCTCCGCAGGCTATAATCTGCTCACGCATGGCGGAGATGATCTGGGGTAGCTTGTTGGTGCCAATATGCGGATGTGCATCGTACAATATTTCAGGTGAAGCGCCGAAATAATGGAACAGTTGAAGTATGCGTTGCACATTACCCCTTTTGGTAGAACGGGTATACAACTTACCATCGCTGTAGGTGCCTGCCCCACCCTCTCCGAAACAATAATTGGATTCGGGGTTGACAACGCCTTCTTTATTGATTGCAGCCAGGTCACGACGCCGGTTACGAACATCCTTGCCTCTTTCAATAATGATCGGTTTGATGCCGAGAGATATTAACTTTAGCGCAGCAAAGAGTCCTGCCGGGCCCGCGCCTACTATAACTGTATGTGGTGCATTTGAGACATTTCGCAATTCAGGATCAAAAGCAGGGATCGCTTTTGCAGGTTCATCAATAAATACGCTTAGCTGCAGGATCACCTTTGCTTGCTGGGAACGGGCATCTATTGAGCGCTTCAATAAATGGTATCCCGAAATCTTCGCAGGTACGACTTCGCATTCTTTAGCGATAAATTTCGTGAGGTTTTGTTCATCTGCAGCATCTGCAGGAAGCAAGGAAAGAGTAATTTCTTTTTTCATTTGCGCCAGGGATTTATCCTAAAAGCGGGGTTGAACGTTCAAAGCATCTTCTTATACTTCGCTTTCACATTCTCTAAGTAAGCTACGAATTTTTCCGGGTCGGGATCGTATGAGTAGCCTTTCTCTTCTAGTTTTTTTCCCTTGTCATCTACAAAAAAATATTGCGGCAAGGGATTCGCTCCATTCATATCACCAAGAATAGTTACATTACTCTTCAGGTCTTTTGACAAATACTGCTCATCTTTCGGCAGTTTTACCTTGTCGGCATCGCAGTACAATGATGCTATGATAAAGTCATTTTTCAGTATTCTTGCAACCCCGGGATCTGACCATACCATGGACTCCATTTTACGGCAATTCACGCAATAGAAACCTGTAAATTTGAGCATTACCGGCTTGTGCAGTTTCTTTGAAGCAGCAAGCGCTTCATCATAGTCGAAGAACACTACCATGCCTTTTTCCCGCACTACCGCGGGCTCATATTTCTGCAGGTCACGAACGAACTTGGACGGCACCGGCTCACCGGAACTATTACCCTTTCCACCCTGACCAAATACAACGACGTCCGTTACACAAAATACCGCGATAAGAAGCACGCAACGATACTTTTTCATAAGCAGCTAGTCATTTATATGCGCCCGCTTGTAGTTCGACTTAACCAAATCCAGATGCGCCAGGAACTTTTGCTCATCAGGATCATAGGAATAGGCTTTGTCAGTAAGCTTATTGCCATTATCGTCAACAAAATAATAAATCGGCATACCGTTGGAGCCAAATTTAGAAGCCTGCAGATCGCTGTTTTTGTTGCCTATAGTAGTAACGTTCTGACCAAGATCCTTTGAATAATACTGTTTTTCTTTCGGCAATTTAAACTTGTTGGCATCGCAATAAAGCGAAACAATTATGAAATCTTCCTTCAGCTTTTTTGCCACTGCAGGCAGCGACCAGACCTGGCTTTCCATCTTTCGGCAGTTCACACAGTTAATGCCGGTAAAATCAAGCATTACCGGCTTCTTCATTATCTTTGACGCTGCAATGGCTTCATCATAATCAAAGAAAACAACGAGGCCGTTATCCTTAACTACAGGTGGAGCGTAGATATCAAATTCTTTAACGTACTTAACCGGCATTACCGCACTATTTCCTTCAACAGCCTTTCCGCCAAAGGGCGCAAAGGTACCCATAGGAGGAAGGAATGCACTCATGCCATTCAGCGGTGCACCCCACATACCGGGCACCAGGTATACTGCAAATGTGAACGACACAATAGCAAGAAACAATTTAAAAATGGACACATACTCCTGGCCATAAATATTCTTTGCCGGCGCATCATCATGAGACAGCTTGAGCTTGCCAAGCAAATAAACACCCAGTAATATTGCAAGAACAATCCATATCGCAATGAAGATTTCCCTGTCGAGTAAACGCCACTGCATGGCAAGATCAGCATTGGAAAGGAATTTCAGTGCAAGCATCAATTCAATAAAGCCAAGCACTACTTTAACCTGGTTGAGCCAGCCACCGGACTGCGCCAGTTTATTAATCATGCCGGGGAAAATAGCGAAAAGAGAAAACGGCAATGCAAGTCCCAGCGAGAATCCAAACATACCTACGGCAGGCCCGGCTATGCCGCCCTTACCTGCATAAACCAACAGCGGCCCAACGATAGGACCTGTGCAGGAGAATGAAACAATGGCCAGAGTAAGCGCCATAAAGAATATGCCCATGAAGCTCCCAACACCGGCCCGGGAGTCTGTGACATTGGTCCATGATGAAGGCAGGGAAATTTCAAATGCTCCGAGGAATGAGATTGCGAAGATGACAATCAGCACAAAGAAGAAAAGGTTTGCACGCCAGTCGGTAGACAGCGTATTCAATGCCGCGGCCCCGAAAATCGCCGAGATCAGTACCCCGAGTATGGTGAAGATGAATATAATGGAAATAGAATAGTAAATCGCATTTTTGATACCCTCTGCTCTGGACTTGCTCCTTTTGGTAAAAAAGCTGATAGTGATAGGTATCATGGAGAAAATACAAGGTGTAAAAACAGACACCAGCCCCCCGACAAGGCTTAGCAGAAAAAGCGTCCACAGCGGGATCTTTTCTATATCATCGGCACCGTTGCCTTTACCAGGAGTTTTACCAGGCGACCCGGGGGTTGTCGCTGCAGTTTTAGATTTTGCAGTATCATTTTGCGCACCTGCATTCTGCGACGAACCAGTTCCGGCAGAAGAATCAATTTTTGCCGGAGGAGTTTCTGTAATTTTAGCAGAGTCTGTCCTTGTGATGGCACCGGTCCCTGTACCTGCATCCTTTATTTCAACTGTAAAAGTAACCGATTTTGGAGGCAGGCACATGTTGTCATCACAAACCTGGTAAGTGTACGAACCACTTAACATTGTGTTGGCGCTAATAGCTACCTGCTGCGTATAATCAACTTTACCTTTAAAATAATTCACTATACCATCACCTTCCACGCCATCCATCTTGCCGGTAATTTTCTTACCACTTTCTACCACTCCCCCTTTTAGTTTGACGTCCGGATTTTTATCAAACGTAAATTCAGGAGGCAGCTGCATTCCGTCACCGGCAGGTTTCAAAGACCAGATATGCCAGCCTTCTTTCAACTTCATATGAAAGATAACCTTGTAGTCCTTGTCTTTGATCTTTTTTACCTCAGTCGTCCACGTAGTCGGATCTTCTGTTTTCTGCGCAAACAGACCATTCGCAAAAAACAAACAAACAAAAACGAGCAATGTGGCTTTCAGTGCCTTCATAATATTCAATTTTTACCCTGCCCCTTGCGGGGCTAATTAATAGTAGTGGAATGTCTTAACACACCCCTACCCCTCTAGAGAGGGGTAGGGTAACCTGCCATTCGCGATGATGACTCCCGTTCATTATCATTCTCATTTTATTTCAAAAACAAAATCTTTATCCTTTGGCGGCAGGCACATTCTGTCATTGCACACCTGGTATTCATGCTTGCCTTTAATTGTTGTTTTGCCGGTCACCGTTACTTCCTGAATGTAATCTATCTTTCCTGCCAGGTAAGTGATCTTTCCATCAATTCCATCCATGGCAGTGGTAGTTGCTTTTCCTTTTTCAGTTGGCGTACCTTTTAATTTTACATTATCATTTTTGTCAAGAGTAAATGAAGGAGCAATTTCATACCCATCACCACCGGGATGAAGCGACCATATATGCCAGCCCGATTTAAGATTGCAATGAAATATCAACTGGTAATCATTTCCACTTTTCTTTTTCACTTCATAAGTCCATGTTGCAGGGTCTTCGATCATCTGTGCATACGTTACTACCGTAACAGACATCAGCAAAAGGGTTATTGAAAGTCTTCTTATTATACTCATATAAATTACAAATTACCTATTAGTTTTACAATTGACAATTCAAGGTAGTTTAGAATATTTAATATACACTAAACAACATTTATTTTAACTTTTGATTTGCTAAAAGTCAGGCCTAATTTGACCGGCTCAATGCATGTAATATAGCCCGACCATCAATATTATGCAATGCCTCGGAACAGGCACGTTCAGGATGGGGCATCATGCCAAAAACATTCCTTCTTTCATTACAAATACCGGCGATATTATTAATCGCTCCGTTTGGATTTGAATTTATATGTACTTCACCAGCTTCGTTGCAATACCTGAAAACAACCTGCTTATTTTCACTCAATTGCTTCAATGTTGGCGCATCGGCATAATACCTGCCTTCACCATGTGCAACCGGTATTTTTAAGGCCTTTTCACCAACGTGCTGCCCTATGAGGTTATGATGGTTCTCACTGCGGATGAACACATTTTTACAAGCAAATTTCTGGTGATCGTTTTGCAACAATACCCCTGGCAGCAGGCCAGCCTCACAAAGTATCTGGAAGCCATTACACACGCCCAGCACCTTGCCTCCCCTGCCTGCAAACTCAATTACCTGCTCCATCATCGGGCTAAAACGAGCAAGAGCGCCACAACGCAGATAATCGCCATAGGAGAATCCACCCGGCAATACAATACAATCCTCTTTGGTAAACATACTCAGGTCGCGGTCTTTGTGCCAAAGCATTACAACTTCCTGTTGCAGATCATCCTGCAGGGCATGCATCATATCTCTGTCGCAATTAGACCCCGGGAAAACGATAATTCCAAATTTCATTATTAAGTCAATTATTTATTCGCCATCAGGCAAAAGATCAGGAAAACAAGTGAAAAATAAAAGATAAAGTTACTAAACCGTTTATTCTTTTCAATTAAAAGCGCGTGGGATATTATTATACTCAATGCCGGCATAGTAATCAGCCAGGCTGTTTTTAATCCCGGATCTGTAAGAATAGCTACAAAAACAGATATTATCAGGTAAAAGGATACTGCAATCCAATCCCTCCGGATATAAATATTACTCATCGCCACATTTAATTGCATGGCATAGATCCCACATGCGAGGAGTATCAAAATACCGGCCAGCGTTAAGATCAGGTAAAAGGGGGATGAAATATTGGAAGTGAGCGAAAACCCTATGTGCGGCCAATCCGAAAATAAATTGAATTTATCGGATAGAAATAAAACACATGCCAGGAAATACCCGGGAGTAAAATAACCCATGATTGCAACAGACCATTCACCCAGGTTGAAGGAACGGAACATGACCATACCTACCAATAATAAAAAGAAAAAGGCTAACATGGTAAACTGGAATAACGCTGCCATACTCAAAAGAAAACTCGCATTGTATATTAATTTCCTGGGCTGGTTGGTTTGTGTAAACCCAAACATGATATCCATAGCCCCAAGCAGAAACCAATTGATCAGTAAAGTTTCATTGAAACTGTTGAAGGGAGGGTAAACGGATGTAAGCAACAGGTAAATGAATGCCGGAATATAGGTGTACCTGGGAAATAGTTTGTGCCTGATAGTAATGCTTTTCAGGTATATTGACTGAATAAATAAAATAATAATGGTAAGAAAGGAATAAGCAAAAGAGCCATGCCGGAAAACAAAGAACAGACCTTTTACTATATAATTATAAAGAAAATGTCCGGCAACAGTATCTGGTGTAACCGGATTCAACAATACCGGGAACTTTACCAGCAAGGCAAATATGAATAAAATAATGACAGTAAACGGACTATTATTTCTGAATAACTGGAGCACGTAAGTGTTTTTGTCGTCTTTTTAGAGGGCTAAAATACAACTTTAGCAAAGCAGATTTGTTTTTTATGAAAACAAGGTACAATTAATACCCTTGCAGCCACTTGTTTACCTGATTTCGGAAGCCAGTCGGGATAGTCATTTCCTTCTGCGGTGAAGGAATGAATATCTGTTTTTCCTTCTGCGTCAAGGGTAGCAAGTTGAATCCGCGAATGGGCGCTATTAAAATCATTGAATAAAAAAGCGAGTGTTCCGCCTGTATTCAACAAGGCAAAGGATGAAAATACACCTCCGTCCTCCTGTGAGTACTGATCCTTTGGTATAAAGGCGCTCCACTGCCGCTCCCCTTCTTTATTATAGGAAAGCGCCATAATGTCGTTATAATGATACTCATGTACCAGCGAGCTCATAGCCGGACTGTAGTATGAGTAGTATCCAAATCCGGGGTTGTAGGTGTTGCGGGTGGTTATGAAATGCACTTCTGATACCAGCACAAAGCCACCGTCGTTCTTAATTATCAATTGCTTTACTTCATAGTTATCAAATGCATGGTTCCTGCGTCTGGCGCCTGCGGCAGAAACAAGGGTCTGATCGAACGGTATGAATTTGATACTTTGGAAGGCGTTACCGGCAATATCATACGAGGCATAGATGAGCCCCGTATAATTGCTGTTTTTCTTATCGGCATAAAACCCGCCAAAATATACGCGGCCATTTAAATTATCCAGCTTCATATAACCACTTGCAGCAAATTTATCCCCTAATGCTAATTCCTTAGGTTCAAATTTTGTAGCTCCCGGCGCCAGTGTCAATATCCAATACTGGTCAGCATAGTTTTGTGCACCGGATGAACTAAATGCTGCCATATAAACTGTCCCGTCATTACCGATGTTCACTTCTCCATGTTCCAACCTGTTGTCTGTTTTGAATACGGCTTTACTGCGCTTTAATACAGTCGCTTTATCATCCAGCCATTTGCCATCAAACTCAATATTATCTCCTTTCTCATTTACACTGTAAATAAGCAAGTTCTTTTTGTTCTCAGAAACCGAGGTTAAGAAATATGATTTCGTTGCGCCGAAAATACCTGTTTTAACACTTCCCAGTTCTACCGGTTTATTTTGCAACCTGCCTTTTTCATCCAGCAAGGCAGCGTATTGCACTACCTTATTACTTTCCAATCCCTGGTAAAGCACAATGATCTTATCAGGATAAGCAATAAAACGGGTTTCATAAATTTTATCTGGAAAAAAATCCAGCAACACCCTTGTAACCTTATCCATCGAATCATTGTAAGCTTCCAGCATGGCGCCTTCAGATGTCTTACGATAGGTATAAAGCCGGTTTCCACACATTCCTACTACACCATATTCATCAGCATGAATATCAAATTTATCGTATTCAGAGTATAACACATCCTGTGCTGAAACTGTTATGCCTAAACAGAATAACAATGATACAACAAGGGCTACTTTCAATTTCATACCCAAAATTAGAAGAGTTGATGTAAAATAAAAGTAAATTTTACCCACAAGAGGGTAATTATAGTCGAGTAGGGATAAATTTGTGAGTTAATAGCCTGGATCAATCTAAAAATATATGCTCAACAGTCATGGTTCGGCGCGGCTGCCAATGACCCAATCGGTGTAATTAGAAAAGGAAGGAGTATTGCTTCTCCTTCCTTCCTCTAAATCCCTTGTCTGGTCAACAACGTAGCCGAATACTTCATTTACCCGCTCAGTTCGACACTGGTCATTTTTACGATTATAGGACATTCCATCGGGGAATAATAGATTTTGCAGGTTTTGTTTGTCGCTAAAACCGCTGGAATGCCATACTGTGGCTAATTTGGAAGACATTGTTGTTGCTTTGTCTATGCACTTATCGAGGTTCGACGCTTTAGCAGTGGTTGCAGCCAATCTTTTCTCTATTTCCGACTTTTCCGCTTTAAACTTAAAGTAGAACTTTTCGTACATAGCCCGGTCTATTTCCTCAAGCACATAACGTTCTTCTATCCGGTCTATTTTTTTATTTACCTCACCAAGTTGTTTTTCTGTCTGTTCCCTGTCTACTTCACTTTGCTTATTTAGTTCGTTATAAATCAGCAGCATTTCCCTTTTAAGTACTTTTCGATGATCTTCATTAATGTCCAACGTGTATTCTGAAATCTTTCCGAGAAAATTTTTATGTAGATCATCGGCTCTCTTATTGCAATTGCAGCCAATTGTGGCACATTTGTAATAATACTGCTGAATTTTCTTTGACTTATAACCTCTCAGGTATTCCCCGCATTTGTCACACTTTAAAAAACGCTTTAACGGTATCGGCTCACTTTGAGGGTTCAGTTTAAAACCAAACTTCTCTTTTATCAGGTCGTTTATCTTTAAGAATAGTTCCTTTGTAATAAGCTTTTCATGATTGCCCTCAATTATTTGTCCTTCTAACGCACTATGCGCCATTAAACCACAATAGAATGGATTCCTGAAATAATCGCTTATCCGCTGGATGGTTACCTTTAAGCCATAAGCAACAAGGCGTTCACTTATTTCCTTATGAGTTATTGATTCGTTGAGTTTCCAATAAAACGCTTTCTTTAATATCCTTCCCTGATCGTTTATTACTATTTCCCTTTTCCCATTCCTTTTAACAATGTCGTAACCAAATGGAGGTGAGGCAGGCCATTCACCTTTCATAAGCATTTCCCTTACCCCTGCCATGCACTTTTCCCGCCTGAGCTGGTTGTCATACTCACTGAATATAAATTGGATGTTCTGTTGCAGGCTACCTGAAGCTGTGCTGGCATCAGAGGGCTGGGTAACCGAGCAAACTACTATTCCCTGTTTCTTTAGTTGTTCTGCAATGTATATAGCATTAGCCCCCGACCTGCTGAACCTGTCAACACTGTAAACAATTATATAAGATATTTTCTCCTTGCTTTTCTTTACAAAAGAAAGCATACTGTTAAATTGCTTACGTTCATCGTTCTTTGCACTCTCATAAGTACCACCAAAACATCCGGTAACAAGGTAGTCACACTTAGCAGCATATTGGATGCAGGCTTTCTTTTGCGTTTCCAGACTAAAATTATTATCAGCCTGCTCTTTGGTTGATACCCTGGTATAAATAACAGAGTTCCTGCCGTTAGCCGTATTCGCTTTTTTGCCCTTGGCAAAACTGTCAAAAAGAATAATTTCCGTTGTTTTCATGCTGCTTTTTTTAATGGCTCTGTAATATCTATTTTTATTAGTTGATGATTATTGTTATTTTGTTCCTCTGACAACCAGATGTTATACGTAATCCGGGCAAAGGTTTTCATAGTATCAATAAGGTTTTTTGCTTGCTGCTGGTCATAATCCTTAAAGCTATCCAATTCCTTTAATTCATCAAGTGTTATCTCTGTTCTTTTATTTTCAAAAATAACGCTATTTTCTTCATATTCCGTTATCATGCTGTTATAGTTAATTGATTATCAATAATGATGCCAACCTTTGGCTTAGAAATTATTTAAGAAAATAAGCTCAATTATTTATGAACTTTCTCCGCAGCCTTATTGTTAAGATACCAGGGCATCAGGTAGTCTACCACCATTTCCAGGAAGGCATTTTTTAATACTGCATTTTTAAAATTTTCTTCTACACCATTAATACGTCCTGCTGTTTCCGCCAATCGTTTCTTTAACTGGTCTATTTCCTTATTGTATTTATTGTTCCTTTCCTCATCAAATTTTTCAAGCTTATTGTCTCCTGTACCGGAGAGAGTTTGAGGTGAAACAGGTGCTTCTTCTTTCAGGATAAATATATATTGGATGCGCCTGTTGCAAGACCCTTCATAAATATTCACCTTGATATTTTTCGTTTCCGGTATTATAAATTCTTTGTGAGCTAAAAGATCTTCGGGATCACTTGTCCGGGAAATAACTTTAAAATCATCTATCCGTAAATCAAATTCTTTAGGCCTGCCTTTTTTCATTACATTTTTGAGTAACCTGTAAAGTACGTTAATCCGTTCCTCGCTGTATTTTTCTATAATTTTTGTCATTGCTCCTTTCATATTCTATAGTTGGTTTTTTATTTTACTTTAAAAATTGATTTTACTGCAAAGATGCTATTGGCTAAAAATGCGATTTCCGTGTTTGGGAGAAAACGGGCGTGAATTTGCTATTATGCTTCGTTATGCACTATTATGCTTCGCAACTGTTCAAAACTGCTCGCAACTGTACGAAACGTATCATAACTGTTCAAAAAGACAGTTTTTGGCGGCAATATTCCGGGATTTCCCGGTTTTTAGTTTGCTACTATTTACGATGTCAATGCGTTTATTATTTTCCATATTTTAATAATTTCACCACAAAGCTACAACCGCTAAAAACCTCACTTTATAGTTTGGGACTGTACAAGCACCTAAAGCGGTAACATTCCCTGTATCGCACGAACATTACCTCTCCGGGCATAATTCGGAACTCAAATATAACTAATAACATAAAGGGCTCTCAACTGAATTTAGGATTAGTTAAGTTTGTGTCAACCAATAGCCGGATTATCTTCAAAATGTGTGTGTGTCTTGTACTGAAATAGCTATGCCGTTTTTAAAAACGTGTATAGTTTGAAAGTAACCAAAGAAGAAGAACTTGCTTTCAAAGCCCAAATTACTGAAGATTTCAAAAAGAAGATAGTTTTTGAGATATTAGTAGCCGGAAAACCTGCCAGGAGGAGATATCCTTTCAAGTCTAAATGCGATTTTAGTATAAATGGCTTCAAACTGGAATCCAATTCTACAAGTACAACTGGCCGGCTTGACCTGTGACGTCAATTATTTTTGAATAATGACCTTGCTGATAAAATGTGTTGAACCTGATGTTAAGGACAGAAAATATATTCCATCATTTATACCGGAAAGGTCTATCTGTACTTTATCGGTTCTATTGCTTCCGTCAAATTCACTTTTCACAATTATACGCCCGGTAACATCTGCCAAGGTAACATCAACATTTTCCGGCGGTAGTCCCGTCCATTCAGCGAATAGCAAACCTGATGTGGGGTTTGGAAACACCTTGATCACCTGTACAGACGACAGTAATGTTATATTGGTATTATCGCAATTATAGACCACGACATTATGGTTTGTTTGTGCAGTTCCACACATTTTCATTACAGCGTATTTTATTGTATCTGGTCCGAAAAGGGTACCTGTCACTACACCGGAAGATGAGACGGTAGCATTGCTATTTCCTGCACTCCATACACCACCTGGAGCCATGTTGACAAGCGCAATAGATGAGCCTTTACACACACTGTCAGCTCCCGTAATAGTGCCGGCAAAAGGTAATGGATTGACGGTCACAACTTTTTGTGTGTATGCAGTACAATACCCATTGTTAACAGTATACACTATTGTATCAATTCCTGCGATCATACCGGTTACATTTCCTGATGAAGAAATAGCAGCATCTGTATTATTCGTACTCCATGCCCCGCCTGTTATGGCATCTACTAAAGTGATGATTGCCCCAGTACATACAACATCAGGCCCAGTAATTGTTCCTGGATCGGGGAGCATCAAGATAGAAACTACAAACCAAGAAGATGTATGGCAACCAGGGCTTGGAGTAACTACATACTCTACAGTATCGGTGCCAACGTTCACACCTGTTGCAACTCCTGAAACAGAACCTATCGCAGTATTATAATTACGTGTCGCCCAAACGCCTCCCCCTGCTGTATTGGTAAGTGTTATTGAGGACCACAGACAAACAGAATCAGGTCCAGAGATCACGCCTGCAAGCAATGGTGAAGGACCACGAATACTGACCATTGAAAATGCTGATGCGGAGCACCCTGCTATACTAACTGTATAATTTACGAGCTCACTGCCTGATATAAAAGCGGTCATTGATCCTGTTATAGAATCGATCATAGCATATGAACTACCCACTGACCACCGTCCGCCGGGAACTGTTTCAGTTAGAATAGCTGTTGCGCCTGGGCATATGCTGTCAGGAGCTATAATTATTCCTGCTGAAGGAATAGCATTAACGGTGAATACTTTAGTTGCCGTGGTAGGGCAGGAACCGCCTACGTAAAACGTGATTGTATCAACTCCCGATGTAACCCCTGATATTATTCCTGATGTTGCACCAATTGATGCATGCGTATTAGACACACTCCATAGACCAGTTGGGGCACAACCTGTTAAGGTCGTAGAATGACCGGAACAAATATTGTCAGCACCACCTATGCCCCCGGTGAATGCTGATTGCAAATAAACATACACTGTTGTTGTGTCGGAGAATACACCATCGGTTACGCGTATACGGAAAGAATCCTGACCGGTATAAGATGTGGCTGGAATATAAGATGTGGTGGTTGGCATTGCTACACTGTGCATGCCGATACTGGTCGCAGTTGCAGGAAATCCGAAAAGCGTCCCATGCACCGGAGGAGTCAGTACAGTCCAAGTTTGCGTTTGCGGTGAATCAATGTCAGTAATAGACAAGAGCGAATCGACCTGGAGCGTAACTAAATGGCATACATTAACAGACTGGGCTTTCCCATAAATAAATTTAGGTTTGTTTGTGACTTTGATAGATTTCCGGATACGGTTATTGTAGCTATCCGCTATAATAATATTCTCCTGTCCATCAACCCACAATCCGCATGGTACATTTAACAATAGCGTAAGTGCATCAAGGCCATTGCCGGTATATCCATCTACGCTATGCGAGCCAGATTCCATGTAGATGTTCCCTGAAATAAAATCAATACGCACATTTGAACAACTACCATCATTGCAATATAGATCATTGTTCCCGTATATATGTATCCCGTATATCTGCCCTATGGCTAGACATAAAGGTACAAATTTACGTTTACTTATTAGCGACCACAAATTTGAAGTTATAGCGTTTTCCGCCACTTTCAGTCAACTGCATTATATACACGCCAGAACCTACGCCTTGGAGCTGCAACTGGAGTCTCCGGTCAGTAAATACCTGGGTTTCCCTATAAATGAGCCTACCTGTTACATCCCATATTTCGGTTACCACAGGTTCTGCATCAGCAATCTGCTGCTGCAATACGAAACTACCATCATTCGGGTTCGGGAATATGTGTACGTTATCTATTGATTGGGGAATATTCCCAACTCCTACTTTTTCTACCCATACTACCACCGTATCATAGGTTATATTCCCACAAACATCAAGCGACATTACATACCTCGTTGTAGTGTCAGGATGCACTTTTATGTGTGCAGTATTGCTATCGATTATAATGCCATTTTTATACCAGTAGCAAGGCAGGTAACTCCCTACGGTATCACCTATAACTACGCTATCGCTTGTTGGCAATGGAATCACTTTATCAGGCCCCGCATTGGCTATCGCATCGCTTTTTATCACGCTTATATCATCTACGAGGTACCATGAGTATCCGCCCGGACCTGCAAGAGGTATACCAGTAGTATCACCATAGATAACAGTTGTATCTCCATTCAGCATAACTGCCGTATGCCATTTGTCTGAAAAGTTACCTATTGTAATCAATCTTTCCATGCCATTTGCAATAAAGCTGCCCTGAACTTTAGTCCAGTTTACTGTGTCGTGAATAATTTTATTTTCCCGCACCTGCGGATTATATTGGCTTTGCGCTAATCCATAGTTATGTGTAGTATCAATAGAGCCATCATCAAGGTAAGCACCAATATGATTAACGGAATAACTCGAGCCCTCCTCTGAGGCAATATAGAATGTGACGCAGTATGATTGCCCCGAAACTAAAGATTCGTAAAGATGACCTTGCATATAGTCTCGCCTGAAAGAGTCTCCAAAAGCTTCATCATAGAACATTTGCACCTGTGCCATACCATTTCCCGTTCTCGGGTATTGGTAAAAAAATGTGCTATGTGGAGCGCCGCAATAAATAGCCCAATCAGCACAGACGTGGCAATATTCTGGAACCCCAGGTATTGTATAAAGTGAGTCAAACGTCCATGTACTATCCAGACTCATCCAAAATTTAGCATATTTGATTTGATCTGCATCAAAGGGACAAGCAGTATTCTCTTCCAAACTTGGGTTTCTAACTAAATTCACCTGTGCCATACTACCAGCACAGGTGAATAAAAATAATATTGATATAACATATTTCATAATCGCTTACAAATTTACGTTTACTTATTAGCGACCACAAATTTGAAGTTATATCGTTTTCCGCCACTTTCAGTCAACTGCATTATATACACCCCAGGGCTTACACCTTGGAGCTGCAATTGAAGTCTCCGGTCAGTAAATACTTGGGTTTCCCTATAAATGAGCCTACCTGTTATATCCCATATTTCGGTTACAACAGGTTCTGCATCGGCAATCTGCTGCTGCAATACGAAGCCACCATCATTCGGATTCGGGAATATGTATATGTTATCAATTGATTTGGGAATATTCTCAACTCCTACTTTTCCAACCCAAACAATAACCGTATCGTAAGTTAAATGTCCACAAACGTCCAGTACCATTACATATTTTGTAGTAGTATCCGGATGCACTTTTATGTGTGCGGTGTTGCTATCAATTATAATGCCATTTTTATACCAGTAGCAAGGCAAGTAACTCCCTACGGTATCACCTATAACTACACTATCGCTTGTTGGCAATGGAATCACTTTATCAGGCCCAGCATTTGCTACCGCATCACTTTTTATCACGCTTATGTCATCTACAAGGTACCATGAGTATCCGCCCGGACCTGCAAGAGGTATACCTGTTGTATCACCATAGATGACAGTTGTATCTCCATTCAGCATAACTGCGGTATGCCATTTGTCCGAGAAGTTACCAATGGTAATAAGCCTTTCAGTACCATTGGAAATAAAACTGCCCTGAACTTTTATCCAGTTGATGGTATCATGAATAATTTTATTCTCCCGTACCTGGGGTGTATATTGACTTTGCGGAAGTCCATAATTATGGGTGGTATCTATTGTGCCGTCATCAAGGTAAGCACCAATATGGTTTACAGAATAACTCGATCCCTCCTCTGAGGCAATATAGAATGTGACACAGTAAGATTGTCCAGTAATCAGAGACGCATAAAGATGCCCTTGAAGATAATCTCGCCTAAAAGAGTCACCAAAAGCTTCATCATAAAACATTTGTATTTGGGCCATCCCATTACCAGTTTTTGGATATTGGGTAAAAACACCATTTATAGGAATACCTGAATACACGTTAGCGCCTGCGCAAATGTTGCAGTACTCAGGTACCCCAGGAATTGTATAAAAGGAATCATAAGACCATGTTGAATCTAGGCTCATCCAACCAACTGCGTATTTTATTTGATCTGGACCACTTGGACAGGGAGAATATTCTTCTAAGCTTGGATTCTTAACCAAATTCACCTGTGCCTTACTTAAGGCACAGGTGAATAAAAGTAATATTGGAATAATATATTTCATGACCGCTCCATGCAAATTTACGTTTACTTATTAGCCACCACAAATTTGAAGTTATAGCGTTTCCCGCCACTTTCAGTCAACTGCATTATATACACCCCAGGGCTTACGCCTTGGAGCTGCAATTGAAGTCTCCGGTCAGTAAATACTTGGGTTTCCCTATAAATGAGCCTACCTGTTACATCCCATATTTCGGTTACCACAGGTTCTGCATCCGCAATCTGCTGCTGCAATACGAAGCTACCATCATTCGGGTTCGGGAATAATCTATATTGCTGCCCGGATAACACTTTAGGTATTCCCGGTTGCTGCCCATTATTATGCGGAGGAGCGGCAAACCTGCCACACCACAAACAGGTATCTGTTTCGCCAGTGCTATCTGCCCCGTCACAATTTTCTATAAATACGCCCGGCTCATCATACAGCAAGCTATACAGCCCTCTTGCCTGGTATACAACTGCACCGTCAGTATAAGGGCATTTGTTGGCAATAAATACCAGTTTGCAGGTATCGGCGGTAGACATCGAGCCATTCTTATACCTTATATATAACTTGTAAAAGTCTATATAATTCTGTACCACAGAGTCTGCCAGTGTATCATCGGCCATATGCACTCCGTAAACTGTATCCAAAGCAGTTGTATAGAAAGTATCTATGCCATACCCCAACAGGGTGCCAGCAGTCGTATAATCATCATCGGCAATGCTCTGTTCAATATTATTGAGCCATGCAAAGCGGCTGCCAGCGCTCATGATTCTGAACTGATTAAGAATGGAAGAGCTGTCCGGCAAGGTCGTATCAAAAGCTATCGCATCCCAGAGCGCTTTCTGGGCTATCCAGTTGCTCCGGCTTATATGAATTCCGTAATCAGGAGTAAGCTGAGCCGTAGCATGGAATAAAGGCATCATGGCATCATTAGGGCTCCAGAAATGTTCACAAGCTGGTGTTGACACGCCAGTATAAGCTCCGGGAAATAACCCCGGACCAGTTGGACCACCTGCTCCACCCGCTATTGTACCGTATGTAGCAATAATTGGAATACCATAATTATGAGGTGGATCATAGTACATAGCAATAGTACTCCAACCTGTATTTCGGACATAAAGATCTGAAAGGCCGGCAGGGTTTGGAAGACCATTTTTCATTGAGTTATAATGCAAAGAAGGCCATGTAATGCCACCAGTAGTCGAATACCAATTCGTACCAACCCACAGATTATCAGATGGCGCTGCTAACGTACCTTGTGGACCTACATTACCTCTCAACACATACCCTATGGAATTATGCACCATAGTATTGTATCGCCAGGTTGTAGGGTTCACCTGCATATTAAACTGGCATCCGGCGTTTATGTACTCAATTGTATTACAGGTTACAGAGGAGAAACGCGAGGCAGTTGTATGAATGCCCACCATTACCGGGCTTGTATTATATGCAGATGGCGTAAGTGCCGGTATATTCCAATTAGGGCCAATGATGAGATTGTAATACACAGTATTATTCGTGCAATTGGCATTAAAAATACCATACTGTTGCGTAGGCGTTACAGAAACAGATGGCAAGGTTACATCCTGTACCATTTTAATGTTATTAGAATCAGCATATACTCCCTGCCAGTTATAGTTTGTAATAGAAATACCATTACGCACATAATTAATATTATTCCTGTTTACGTGTACTGGTGCAGCGGTTGTAAAATACCCGGGAAGGAGTATAGTTGAGCCGCTAACGTTTGATAAAACAACACCATTTCTCACATATTGAGTAGTAAGTGGCAGTGCCCCATATAAATTGCTGTTTATTACATTATCACTTACCTCAATACTACCAGCCAATTCAGCTATTGAAAGGGCACCTAAAACAGAAGATGTAATAAATACCCCGCAATCCCAAATATTGTTTAATGTATTTTCGGTGACTGATACTTGATAATACCTTGATGAGGATAGGTCAAATCCACGATACCCGCACGAAGGTGGCGTTGTTGTATGATCCTGGTGGCTGTACATTTCACATCCTTTCGCTATCACATAGTAATACTCCCGGCTAAACACACCATTCCTGCAATCGTAAAAAACATTATTAGTGCCGGGCGGGTCGTTGGGCGTTGGCCCAGGTGTCCCTAATACGCGCAACCTGTATTTGGGAATAGTTGGTGTGGTCGGCACCGGCAATGCAAATGTAAATATCCCGCTAAAAGGTGATGCCAGTGTTGTCGTCCACATATGGCTAAATGCATTGTTATAGCAAGTTAAATTAGAAAATTGGCCAAGTATCCCATTCCGTAGTGTGTCAAACAAATTCATATTAGTGCGGCCTGCTACCGAAGTATTTTCACCCACGACCATTTCAGAAAATACTGCTGGACCTGTGTTCGAAGCCGCTACATAAGCTCCTACGTTTATCAGCCATATCCCGGTTAAAGGTTGAAAATTATCCTTAGTAAGGATGCCGTGGTAGGGTATTCCTGCTCCGCCCGCATTAGGGTTGTCCACATTATAAGGAGGCCGCAATGGGTCTGAAGGAGCCCAATAACTACGGGTTTTCAAGCTTTTCGGTGTCCCGTCAGTGGGAGGCCATACACAAGGGTAATAGGATCCGCCAACGCTGAATACGCTCAAATCCCGGCTTGTAAATACCGTATTCCGGTACATAAACGGATATGTGGAAGGTGGAGTAGGGGTCAATGAGGCGGTCATAGTAGCAGATGGAAATTCGTTAACGTATACGCCAATGCTGTCTCTATTAAATGTAACACCATCAGAAGAAAATACCATTTCAGGACAAGTTGCGCACAAACAAGATATGCATGGGCCTGTAGGAATTATTCCTTTTGTAATATTCACTGCAATTAGGGCGTCTTCAACTAAAGACTGTCTCAGCATATGGCAATTTGCAGAATGGTCTATATTGTTAGATTGCAATACAATTCCTTGCCACATCTGGTTTTTACTGCAACAAAACAGGTGGCTATGAATTACCTCCAAGTCTGAATGGTCATCAACAAACATTGTTAGAGCAGGAGCTATTGCAACTACCGCATTGTTAAATATTACCGTACCAAAGAAATGTATGTCGGTATAAGCATAATAACTGCCCGTTGGTATGACAGTAGTTGCCCCTGTAGTACCGATATTTCCACCAAGTGGCCTGATAACTGTCGTAGGAGTACATAGCAGCATGTGGCACACTTGGTCACAAACTTCCATAACCGTATCCAATGCTGTGTTTACACAACCATTCAAATCAGTAACCGTAATTGTATATACTGTGAAAGGTGATGGCAATGGTCCAGTACAAATAACCGAAACCCCTGTGGTAGCAGATAGCCCTGTTCCGGTAGCCCATGTATATGTCCAGCCGACGGGTCCTCCTCCTCCTGCGGTTAAAATCACAGGATCGCATAATACTGCTGCGGGATTTGGATGAATGATTGGCAAAGGATTAACTGTTAAACTAAATAAGGACACGCCAACGCAACCACTAACAGTTGCAGTATATGTTATAGTGACGACACCTCCCGAAATCCCTGTAACAATTCCAGTTAATGAGCCAATAGTAGCAATAGTAGGATCACTGCTGCTCCAGGTTCCTCCTGCCGGAGTACAGTTTAATGTTGTTGTTGCCCCAACACAAACGTGATTGGCTCCAAGAATATCACCAGGTCCGGGAACAATAACTGTGGCAGTAGTATAACAACCTGTGGCTAAGGTATAAGTAATAGTCGTCCATCCGCTTAGAACTCCAGTTACAATACCAGAACTTGACCCGACAGTTGCGGCTGCGGGATTACTACTAGACCAAACGCCTCCGGCTGGCGTAGAACTTAGCGTAGTTGTTGCACCCATGCAAACTGTAAAAGTTCCGGTAATAGGTGTTGGTACCGGATCTACAGTAACTGTGGCAGTTGCTATACAACTTGTGCCAAGCGTGTAAGTTATAATTGAAGTTCCTGCGGAAACTCCTGTAACGATTCCCGTACTGGAACCTACTGTGGCAACTCCTGTAGTGCCGCTAATCCAGGTACCACCAGGGGTTGCATCACTTAGCGTAGTAGTTGAGCCTACGCAAACCTCAAGAGTACCTGTTATAGTAGCAGGAGTTAATACCACAGTTACTGTTGCAGTAACATAACATCCGGTACTAAGCGCATAAGTAATTATTGATGTTCCCGCCGAAACACCGGTAACGATTCCTGTACTCGAACCAATAGTAGCGACGCCTGTAGTGCTACTGCTCCATGTTCCGCCTCCAGTGGCATCCGCTAAAGTAGTTGTAGAACCGCTACAGAGTGTGAATGTTCCGGTAATTGCTAATGGTAATGGGTTAACGGTTACAACAATAGAGGTGTAGCAACCTGTACTTAACATATAGGTGATAGTTGCTGTACCTGCTGATATACCCGTAACAACTCCCGTACTTGAGCCTACGGTCGCTACACCGGTAGAGCCACTTGTCCAGGTTCCGCCGCCTGTTGCATCTGATAGAGTAGTTGTTGAACCAACACATACAGTTAACGTTCCTGTAATCGTTGCTGGTAACGGATTAACTGTTACGATAGCTGTAATTAAACAGCCAGTACTTAGTGTATAAGCTATAGTTGTCGTTCCAGCGGAAACCCC
>CAIMDZ010000084.1 GCA_903839875.1 uncultured Bacteroidota bacterium | reverse complement strand
CATCAGAATATATCGGTGTTGAGAACCATCTGAACTATATATACAGACCCCAGGGCTTCCTCGACAGAAATGAAATATTGGGACTATCTGCTCTTTTAAACAGCACGCTTTTTGATACCTATTTTAGAACATTCAACGGTAATATTAATGTTAGTGCTACTGAATTACGAGAAATATCACTACCTCCACTTGAGGATATAAAACAAATCGGCAACGAAATTATTTTACTAAAAGACTTCTCTCAATTAAAAGTAGATGAAGTCGTAAATAACTACTTTGATTTAGAGTATATATTCGCTTATGAGCAAGATTGATGAAGCTAAAGAAATCCTGAGAGAATTAGGATTGCCGACTGCGCAACAAAATGATATTTCAGCTTATACCTTATTAGCCCTTTGTGGAATAAAACCAAATGATAATTGGCGCATGGCAACTAACGTCAGTTTAAAAGTATCTAAAGGCGTCATGGCTTTTTGTAAAGATGTTTATGGCAAGGAATACGCCCCAAATACAAGAGAAACTTTTCGAAGACAAGTTTTACATCAATTTGTACAGGCACGGTTAGCCGACTATAATCCCGACACACCTACCCTGCCGATAAATAGCCCAAATGCTCATTATGCAATCTCAACAGAAGCGCTCAATACAATAAAATCTTACGGCACTAAAGCGTGGAAAAAATCTAAAGAAAAATTTAAATCAGAGGTTGGTGAGTTATCTAAACGTTACCTTAAAGAACGAAAACATATTCTGATTCCAATAAAACTAAATAATGGTAAGATATTAAAATTATCAGCAGGAAAACATAATGAAGTACAGGCAGCAATTGTACATCAGTTTGCTCCACGTTTTGCTAAAGGAAGTGAAGTTCTTTATATTGGAGATACAGCAAATAAAGACCTTTATATTGTCAAAAAAGTTCTTAAGGAGTTGAATATCTCAATTAATGAACACAGTAAATTACCTGATGTAATACTTTTTGACAGACAAAAAAACTGGCTGTTCCTGATTGAAGTTGTTACATCTCATGGGCCTATATCTCCAAAACGACTTATGGAATTAGAAGAATTGCTTAAAAACTGTAAAGCGGGTATGGTTTATGTAACTGCATTCCCTGATTTTGCAGAATTTAATAAGAACTCAAAAAACTTAGCTTGGGATACTGAAGTTTGGGTAATGTCTTTCCCCGACCACATGATACATTTTAATGGTGACCGCTTCATTGGGCCAAGATAAATAGCGAAAATAAATTTCAATCCTGTCTCCGCCATGTCTACCCTTCGCAGGACACAGCGGCAATCAATGTACAAAAGTTGAAGTATTGTACAAAAGCAAAGTGCCAATTATTTTTAAATCGGCAACAATCCGGTTCGAAATTTGTACCAACGGGTTCGAAGAAACTACGCAAGCGAGACCGCCCGGACTAATGAGAGCTAAATTTTAATTTAACCGGGATATTGGTTAAAAAAATTACTTTTGCCAAAATTTTCGCCTGATATGGGACGTTTCTTCGTTTTTCCGTTTATCGGATTATGTGTATCGCTATCCTTTAGTTCTTATGCCCAAAAATGTTCTCTGGACGTGGATAAGGTTGATGCTTTTTCCAATGAGCATGTTAAATCTTCCACAGCAACATTCGGGCTCAAAAAATATAAGTGGACATTGACCCTAAGTAAGGTCAATCAACGATATGGATGGGAATTGCTTTTACTTTACAATGGCGCTACTGACGGTGCAATAAAAAAAGGTGAATTGTTCAAAATGAAGCTCGCCAATGGTAAAGTACTTGACTTCGTAGTTGCAGAAGATTGCCTGGGTACTGCCCAGATAGGACGCGGCGTAGTTATGTCAGTTTTCAGGCCTAAAGGAGTGTTGCCGGAAGCTACAGTCAAAGATGTTTCGGCATCGGCCATTACGTTGTGCCTGATCAATACCCTCGGACAAAAAGTTGAGCTTGAGGTAAGCGATAACCAGGGAGAAGAACTTAAGGAAATAGCAAGGTGCTTGCTTTTACCATAATCTCCCCACCTCGTCCGTTTTCTCCACACTGGTTGAAGGATCTTCGTCCTTGCCTTTTCAGGAAGCATTGGCTTTCGAAAACTACAACAGTAATCTCAAACCCTCCAAGAACCGGTGCGGGATTTGTACCATATTGATCACAAAGCCATACGAAAGCGGGGCATTTCTGTTAAGGCATGGTACTCACATTTAGCATAATCAAGATGAAAACGTTCGGAGAACGGGTTGTATATAAGTTCGCGATGCCCCCTGCGGAACATCACGAACAACAGGTAACGATGTATAGCAACACCATAGCTGTAACCAACACAGCGTGAGTCTCCTGCGCGAGCAGGGCAGACACATGGGTCTGCCCCTACGTCATTCAAACGTTATCCAGGCGATCTTGCACTCTTTGTCGCGACCCGACCTTTCAACAATCAATGTGGCGTAGCAGTTGGTTTCCTTATTGTAGTGTGACGACTCTATGTAGCTGAATATTGCATCATGCTTGTCGTCGGGCTCACCAAAGAGATACCATTTATCTATCTTGTCATCATTCAGCTTAAAGCAGATCGTATTGGTAGCGGAAACGCCTTTAATAGTGGTTCGTTTACTTTCATCCTCGTCCTTGTCGAAATTCCGCGCAACGTCGTTGAAGAGAACATAGTGGCCGTGGGGCGCATTCACATAATCATAAGAAAGGAAGCCGTCATTGATACCATCGAGATGAACTCCATGCGGAAATTCAAAAATACCTTTGGCACGCTGGGCCATAAGAAACATTGGAAAATTATGCTTCGGCGACTGACTCTTGTTAATCGCATACCCTTTTATTTCGGTACCATCATTACTCATCCGGGCTATGCCGACCGGCCCCAGGTAATAAGAAGTGTGGCTTGAGCTACCGCCGGATGTAACACTGTGTTTTTCTTCAAACAGTAAAGTGGTGGTATTGTCGTTGTTAAGGATCATATTTTCGGGAAGTCCGTTAAATTGGTAATCCGCATCAAAATTCCTGGCGCCATACTCAGTTATTTTCTGGCCGATGACCGGCTTCACGCTCACCAGATCGAGCGTCCCGGGGTTGATGATACTATACAGTACTCCGTAGTAATCAGTGCTCTTTTCAGCAAAGAACTTTGATTTTGTTTTAATGTACGACACTGTGAGCAACTGTATCTTATTGTCTTTACTATTGAAGACCATGGAAGAGTTTGTTTCGTCGAGATCAGTAGAAAAATCGAGTAGCTTGTGCAGAAATGCCGTGTCACCACCGTTAAGCCTGGAAATGATCACCCTTGATGGTGGATCATCTGCCTTTTTATTGTAGCCGTAAGTGGCGATATATACGGCCTTGCTGCCGTTTACGGCAGCGCCAATAAACTCCATATTTTCAAACTGGCCATCCGGGGATTCGAGAAAAGCTGTGCTTATGAGTTTGTGTGACCCGTCATAATGACTTACTTTGATGCGCTCATCATTATCGCGGGCAGATGTGTTAAAACAGATAACAGCGTAGTTGTCGCTGCCGGGATCCTTTTCAATGAATATATCGCTTTTATCCGATACAGTAAAGCTCCTTGCAAAAGTTGAAGTTGCTTTAGCGTGCGGCAGGTTCCCCATTTTTTCTTCCTTTACAATAGCGGCATTTACGGGGTTTAGCTGCATCCGGTACAAGCCGGGTTGTGATTCATTTGCCTGAATTACAAAAAGCACGGGTTGCCCGTTTATCTCATACAATCCTTTGATAAGGCACCGCTTCATTTTCTCGCTATCCCATAATTTACTAATTATTTCTTTAGACGCTATACGTTTCCGGTTCTTGTCAAAAACCGTCACTTCCAATCCATCTTTCTTCCCGGAGTGGAAGAAGAACGTGTTGCCGTTCTTAAGCTGCAGCAGCTTGTTCCAACCATATTCCGGCTCGTCGAAGGCTACGCTTTTTTCAATCTTTGGCTTTTGTGCGTTGGTCGTAAATACGCAAAGCAGCAATACTGCAATTACGAATAAATGCCTGATCATAAAGGCTGGTCGTATGGTGAGCGGCTAAAGTAGTACGAAAAGTGATAACCTGTATTTCAGAAGGTTAAAATCTTATGAAGTCAGCAAACGTTGGTGTCATCGGCACTATTTTTCGGGTATTGTGTCCCCGAGTCTCCTTTTTCAGGGACTCAGCGGCAACCAAAGTACAAAGATTGAAGCTACTTATGTAGCCAATTTCCTCAATTCCTCACTAATCCGGTTCGGGATTTGTACCATAGGGTTCACTGAAAAGCCAAACACTAATAGCACAATTTCAGTTGGTATTTATTGCATATAATGGAAGAAACAGGCGGGGATTACGGCGACACAGGCTATGTGTACCAGGAATATTTTGAATTGCCGGAATTTGACGGGAATCACCCGATAATAGGTAGCTGGATAATTGGCGATGAACCTGCGGGTATGGGTATCAGGGAATCAAAGGGCAGGATTACCAATGTTACCAGCAGCTTTTGTGCGCACTATATAGCGCCGGAACCACAGTTGTAAGGATGCAACACAATAATTCATAAGAAAAATAGTTAACTTTATACATGGTTAATTATTTTTTGTCAGAACCAAAGATTTTGTGACAAATATTCGTCTATTGAGGTAGGCTATATTTAAAAATCAAGGTGTACATACAAAACTTATGAAAAAATTACTACTTATTTCATGTGTTTTTACCGGACTTAATACCTATGGTCACAACGGATTTTATCTGCAGTCTGAAATTGGGGCAGGTGTATCAAATACAGTGTGGCAGCCTTCAACTGCACCCGGCACCGGGCAAAAAAATGTATTGGGATACCTGGGCCAGTTAGACATGGGTATTAAAAGCGGGAGGTGGCAATTTGAGGCAGGGCTTGGGTATATGCAGACCGGGGTGAAATTATTAAACAGCCACCGGTATGATTTTGAAAGCCCTGAGTTTAGGGTTCATGGATACTATGTGGTAGGACCTGAAAGAATAACAGATTACAATCCGCATATAACGTTGCCTTTAAAGGTTGGCTACGAATTATTCGGTGGTAACAGTAAATTATCCTTCATACCATTTATAGGTGCAGAACTGACGTATAACATGCCGCGCACTTTTGTCCAGCAAACAGTAGCAACAGATCATGTTTATCCGGCCTGGAAAACCGTTGAAACCAAACAACAGTTCGATGCGTCTTGTAATAGTTTCGGAGTAATCGCCCTTATTCAACTGAATTTTGCATACAGGCTCAGCAGCCGTTTTGATCTTATTGCCGGACCTTCCTTACACTTTATGCTTACTTCTGAGGTTAATTTTAAAGGGCAGCATGATTACGCTGCACTCATGAACCTGGGTTTGAAATATAATTTTATAAACCGGAAACATACTTCCGAAAATAACCGTTCTATACCAAAGGGGGTACCCGAATCTTAAAAATGAATGTTATGAAAAAACTCATTATTACCATTGCATGCATGTCGGGCATTGCTGCTTTCGCTCAAGACGGATTTTTCCTGCAACCAGAAATGGGGGCTGGCAATGCAATAATTAAAGATGGATACCCCGTTGGCATTAATCCAGGGTATTATGCCGACCGGATGTCACCTGTCAAAAATGTCTTTTCATATAGGGCCAATGTACTTGCAGGTTATAAGTCTGGTCACTGGAGCATGACTACCGGAATATCATTTTTGCGAACTGGTTATCACGAAGACAACCTGGAATTAAGCACAGGAGGATGGTATGGATATTGGAATTACAAAGTAACCCAGTACTATTATCACTTGTCTGTACCGTTCACAGCGGCTTATGAAATTAAAGCAGGCAGACGTTTTTCGGTTAGCCCGGCTATGGGTGTTGCCATGTCTTATAATGTATCATCTTCACAAACAATGGATCTGACCAACTTTCAGGTTACGAATCCGGATGAAAAGCACACCTTGACTAACAGTGAATTTAACAAACAATACCACCGCATAAGTGGTTGGGGAATATTAAAAGTACAGGCAGAATATAGATTAAGCGAGCGGGTAACCATTATCTGCGGCCCGGAAGCTCAGTGCATGCTGACTTCTTTTCAGAAGCACAGCGACGTGAACGCAACGCGCAATCATGCCTATACTTTCAACGCAGGGGTAACCTGGCATCTAAAAAAGAAAACAAATATCGAAACCAAATCTAATAATCCAACAAATTAAAAGCTCTTTATGAAAAAGCTCATACTCATTGCATGTATATTTTGCGCCTTGAACTCCAACGCACAAAACGGATTTTTTCTGCAGCCGGAATTTGGTGCTGGTATTGGTAATACCACGGCCAAATTCCAGAGTAATATATGGGTGATTCGTACAGATCAACCGAAGCCGGTAACCGCCTACGACTTCCGGCTGGGTGCAGGATTCAATTTTGGTCATTGGGCAATAGCCAGCGGGATAGGCTATGAAAGGTCGGGATTTAAACGGCACTATATCGATGGGGATTTTGTGACCATTGACAATAACCTTACGGAGTACTTCTATCATATTATGGTACCGGTTACGCTGTCCTATAGAATCAGGCTCTGCGATCATTTTTATATTGCCCCCGCCGCAGGTGCCTGTGTTTCTTACAATACCTATGTAGATGAAACCATCGTATCGAAACCTGGTGGCACAAGTGTATATAAATACACTGGCACCATGTTTGAAAATAACTTCAACCGGTTCAG
Organism: uncultured Bacteroidota bacterium; assembly: GCA_903839875.1. Classification (GTDB taxonomy): domain Bacteria; phylum Bacteroidota; class Bacteroidia; order Chitinophagales; family Chitinophagaceae; genus Nemorincola. The sequence goes on along the minus strand of CAIMDZ010000084.1, from coordinate 15,953 downwards.
CCTGTGGGGGATAGTTAAAGCAGAGCTTGGGTATAAACTCAACAGGCAGTTAACCGTTACCGCCGGGCCAGAAATGCAATATATGGTTACTTCGGCCAACAAAAACCCGAATCAGAATAATTACACGGTTATGCTGAACGCCGGAGTTAAGTGGTTCCTAAAAGCAAAAACGACAATGCCATCGAAGGCATCAGTCTTATAGTAACTTGGTCAAAGGCAGATTGCTCTGACGAAGTCGGTGATCCTGACCGCAAACTATGCCGGTATTAAACACCAATGCTAACCGCAATCCTAGCTTCCTGCTTGTATGACGGAACATGTTTCCTGATGATACGCTCAATTATTTCTGCAGTAATATCGGGGTAGTTTACTTCAATAGGTTTGCCATTCTTTAGCCAGTCCCCGATGATTTCGTAATGTTTTTCGTCGAGGGTGCTGATCACTGCGGCCCCCATTTCCTGCGCACCGGCTGCATTGCACTGCTGCTCGTATTGTCCATGCATGGGAACCACAAGCACCTTCTTGCCCAGGTACATGGCTTCAGCCGGCCCTTCAAATCCGGCACCGCACAATACGCCTGCGCTTGACGCCATACTTTCTATGAATGCGCGGTTGTCTATCTTACTCACGGTTATGTTACCCGACCGGAAAGGTTCCTTATTATGCTTTGAAAATACTTCCCACTTTGTATCCTTAAACTGTGATAAATGCCTCACAATGGTTTCATCATCATATGCCGGCAGGTAAACGGTATAGTGCCCAAGGTTAGTGGGTTTCACTGCCCTGATCTCCTTCCTGATAACAGGGGTGAAGATATTCTCTGCGAAAGCTTTGAAATGGAAACCATAAGCGGCGGTTACCGGGGCATAGCGCGATAACACCAATTTGCCCACAGGGTCGCCGGCAATTGGTAACGGCGCCTTTTCATGCAATACCGCACACTGGTGACTAAGCGATATACACGGCAGGTGCTTTTTTTTGCAGGCCCACGCTGATATGGGCTCGAAGTCGTTAATTACAAGATAATATTGCTCAATAGGCAGGTGCCTCACATCTTTCATCAGCCGGAATAACTTCATCCGCTTTGTTGTTTCCCAAATGTCAACACCACCGTGGTTACCAAAAATAAAGCTCATGCCGTACATCTTGTACTTTACCGGGAAAGGCACGTCCACATCGGCCTGTATGCCGCTGATGAGCACGTCCACTTCTCCGTATTTCGCGAGCTCGGGATATACATCTTTCGCACGGCTCAAATGCCCGTTGCCTGTTCCCTGTATTGCGAATAGAATTTTCAAAGAAAAATATTTAGTGTTATAAAATTAGCGATTTCCTGTTGATTGCTGTTGTTTCATTTATGCCCTTATTACTGTTGCTTTGGTTGCTTCCTGCTTCACGTTCAGTTCAAGCATCAGGCTCTCCATCATCGTTTTGGCCGTTTCATTACCATGCTTTTTCTTGTTTATATCAATAGCCTGCGCCAACGGGTCTTCGTTGTAATTGTAAATACTCCATTTACCAGATGTGTACTCAAGAGAGGTCAGGTTCTCGATCCAGTCACCTGAATTCATATAAGTAACGGGTCCATGTCTGGTAACCACTGATTTAATATCGGGATGGTGAATGTGTCCGCAAATAACGTAATCGTACTTGTTTTCCGCAGCTATATCGCAAACCGTATCTTCAAAATTGTTGATGAATTTCACAGCGCTCTTCACGCTATTCTTCACTTTTTTGGAAAGGGAAATTTTGCCGCGGCCCATCTTCAGCAATAAATAATTCACTATGCTGTTAATAATGATCAGCGTATCGTAACCGATAGCGCCCAGTTTTGCAAGCCACCTGCTGTGCTGCATCACTACATCGAACACATCTCCGTGAAATATCCACAGGCGCTGGTTGTCAATTTTGAGCGATAGCTTGTTTGTAATTTTTAAAGAGCCCAGCTGGAACCCCTTGAAACGGCGCAGCATCTCGTCATGGTTGCCGGGAATATAATACACCGTGGTCTCCTTGGCTATAAGGCCGATCAGATGTTTCACCACCATCATGTGTGTAGTGGGCCAGTATCGCTTGCTGAACTGCCATACGTCTATAATGTCTCCATTCAGGACTAAGGCCTTTGGCTTGATACTTTTCAGGTACTGAAGTAGTTCGGTTGCTCGACATCCGTAGGTTCCAAGGTGAATATCAGATAACACTACAATGTCTACTTCTCTTTTTGCCATTTGTCGCTTCAGTAAAGCTTTTGGTTGTACAAAGTGACGGCTTTTGTATAAATATAGTATTACGCCAGTGTTAATTTAAAATGAATTAACAGACTTTAACTATTGCTGCTACAACAGCCTTTACTGTAGTTTTATTATCACATTCGTGAAATATCATTAATTTCAACTCCTGAAACAAAGCATTATGGCATCCAAAGCACCTAAAGCGTCATTACTCATTGCAGAAGATGAAGAAAGTCTGCGGGAAGGTTTAAAATTAAACCTTGAGCTGGAAGGTTATGAAGTAACCACAGTAGACAATGGCCCCGCTGTGATAAAAATGGTGAAGAATGAATATTTCGACCTTATTATCCTGGACATTATGTTGCCCGATATGGATGGCATTACCGTATGCGAAACCATTAGAATGCAGCATAATGATGTGCCCATATTGTTCCTCTCGGCGCGTAACTCAGGGGCAGACAGGGTACTGGGCCTGAAGAAAGGCGGTGATGATTACCTTACCAAGCCATTTAACCTGGAAGAATTGCTGCTCAGGGTAGACAAATTAGTGACCAAAAACAAAAAAATAAAAGAACCCCAGGGGGTAGTTGACAATTATGAGTTCGATGGCTGTAAAATAGACTTCGCGGCACATGAGTGTATAGACAAAAACAAAAATTCCCAGGAACTGAGCAAGAAAGAAGCAGCTCTGTTAAAATTACTTATTGAGCATGAAGGGGAAGTTGTATCGAGGGAACAGATACTCCAGATAGTATGGGGATATAATGTTTACCCTACTACACGCACCATTGATAATTTCATTCTCAACTTCCGGAAATTCTTCGAAAAAGACAGCCGTAATCCGCGGCATTTTCATTCAATCAGGGGTATTGGGTATAAGTTTACCAAATAAGTTGATTGGTTGAGAAGTTGACTGGTTAATAGGTTCGTGTTATACTATCATGTTGGCACCCGCATTCAGGGCATTAACCTGGGCCCTAATAAAATTAACCACAGGTAAGCACCAGAGAGGCCACCAGTTAAACCTGCGATTATAAATGTAAACCTTTGTTTTGCTGGTATAACCTTGAATACCACTAACCATAAAACACACAGGCTGGCAATCCCGGCCACAACAGAAATGCTCCAGGGATTCCAATCAAGGTGTTTTGCCAGTACGAACTCATCTCCATGCATTCTTATCCTGCCAGTTAATAATAAAACCACCGCAGTAACGAGATTGAATATCTCCCTTAGCCAGAATAGTGATAAAAATACAAGTAGCCATTGGCTAAAGAATAATCGCTCCGCGCCAACAATTTTTTTACGGTAAAGAAACAATAACAGGAGTCCGATCGTACCCGTGAACATTGTTTGCAGCGGGCCGGCCACCTGAATGATCATCCATTCTTTGCTGGTCTCTTTTCTAAGGGTATCATACTCATCCTTTAAAGGGAAATTCAGATGTTGATGTATTTCATTGGGGTATTGCTTATAAATTGAAACTTCCCTCAGGAACTTTTCATTAAATCCACAATAACTGGTATTAGCGTAGGTAATCCGGGACTTTTTGAACCCATAATACCTGCTCATTAACCAGTGGCCGCACTCATGAGATAATGTGCCTGCGACAGTGGCAATGATAAAGCCAATGAAAAGGAAAGTGAACAGCCTTCCGTTAAAATAAATGGGAATCATTTTGTTCTCCATTGTTCGTTATTGCCGGAAAACAAATATACTCCATTAAAGCACTAATTCGACGTTTAGCTTCCGGTTAACTACCTGGTTCCTCTTTAAGGGTTCAGGGGTATGTCCTTCTCCTCTACCGCCCCGTCATGCTTCCATACTAATTTCCCATCCTTATACAATTCCAGGTAAGGTATCCCTGCAATTCCCTTTTCCTTCAGCAATGATTTATTATCATCCGCATTGATCTTAAGCAATGTCAGCTTATCCTTCTTCTTCTGTGCCAGCGACTCCAGCATTGGCAGCATCTTCTGGCATGGAACGCACCAGGGGGCGTTGAAATCCACCAGCACATAATTCTTCGCACTCACCAGATGATCAAATTCGCCCATCGTCATTCCTGCAGGCTTAGGTTTTGCGTTTCCTGTCTCTATTGGTTTTCCTGCATTATCCCACTTCATTATCCCGCCATCCAGATTGTATATCTCCCTGAAGCCCATCTTAGCCATGATGCCGGCGGCATTCGCGCTGCGTGAGCCTGCCTTACAGTATAGGAACACAGGCTTGTTCTTATCCAGGGTACCAAACATCTCTTTATAATCCTCCCTGTTCACATTCATGTTCACCGCGTTCGCCAGGTGTCCGTCAGCAAACTCTTCCGCTGTCCTTACATCCACAAGCTGTGCATTTGGCGTAGCCGCCAGTTTCTTTTCAAACTGGTCCACAGGTATCGTTTCCTTAATGGTATTCGATTGTGCGTTGCTATCTGTATTCTGGCATGCACCAAAAAGAGTACCCACGAACAACAACGCAATTGAAAATAAATTTCTCATCTCTTCTTAATTTTCTAATTAATAAATAACATGTCCAAAAATAAATTCCGTCCAATAGCAAAAAAGGAGCCTGAAAATAATAACTCAGCCCAATAGTAGGTTCCCCTTTAGGGGTTCAGGGGTGGTTCAGGGGTTTGCATGCTGCTCTATCACCTGTTTCAGATGATTAGCCGGCATCACACCCGACTGCCGCCACAATACCTGCCCGTTCCTGAACAGTATCAGCGTCGGAACCCCCGAAACATTGTACGCACTTGCCGCCCCCGGATTTTTATCCACGTCTATTTTTATGATTTTGGCTTTATCGCCGATCATCTTCTTTAATTCAGACAATATTGGCGCCATCATCTTACACGGTCCGCACCACTCTGCTGAGAAATCAACCAGAACAGGGTTGGCGTCATTTATCAATTCCGAAAACGTTCTATTTTCCATACTATTTTCATTTTACTTCTTCATACTCCACATCCTTAATTTCCTCTGCCTTCATTTTGCGCTCGTTCTGCGGTGTATAACAACCACCCGAACCGCAACAGCCTGCGTCCATCACACCCTGGTACAGGAAGAAAGCTCCGAACATTCCGAACATCCATTCATGCGACTGGAAAGCAGTTATTATCATCCATATCCCTATTGCCGTTCTGAACACCCGCATTATATGCCAGTTCGTTGTAAGCCTCTGTTTTAGTGAATTCAATTCCATTTTTTAAGATTATTTAGCAAAGTTCATCTATTATTTAGTCACTTTAGGGAACATTTGTTTGATAAGACAATCTGCACAAAAATTGTTCCCCCATTACCTCAACCCAATGCCTGCTCACTAACACAGATTTTCCACAACGCAAAACCTCCCGAAACATTCTTTACATGCTCATACCCGTTCTGCACCAGTATCCGCTGCGCCAGGTATCCCCTCAATCCTATCTGACAGAAAATGAAAATGTTTTTATCCTTTGGCAATTCATTCATCCTGCCGCGCAGCTCATCTACCGGAATATTAATTGAATCGGGTATCGTGCCCCCCGCAAATTCTTCCGGTGACCGAACATCTATCAGCAGGTCAGCTTTATCAATTGTTGCCACATCATTCCAGTACACCACTTTCAGTCTTTGCTGTATAATATTTTCCGCCACAAACCCACTCATATTCACAGGGTCCTTCGCCGATGAATACGGTGGTGCATAGGCATGCTCAAATTCCGACAGATCATAAATGGTACCCTTACTCTGTATCACCGATGCCAGTATATCCAGCCGCTTATCCGCCCCGTCATATCCTGCCACCTGCGCGCCCAGCAATCTGCCGTTCACCGGCGAAAAGGTGATTTGTATGCTCATCTGTTTCGACCCGGGGTAATAACCCGCATGCGACCCGCTATGTGTGGTAGATGCAAGGTGATTAATTTTGGCTGCCGTCAGATGTTTCGATGCAACACCTGTTGCACCAATCGTCATGTCAAATACTTTTACGATCGCCGTATTAATCGCGCCATGGTAAGAATGCGTATTCCCAAGTACCACATTATTCGCACAAATTCTTCCTTGTTTGTTGGCAGGTCCCGCGAGGTAAGTACTCATTGAGTTTCCTGTTATAGGGTTTACAAATTCAATAGCATCACCCACCGCGTATATATCAGGGTCGGAGGTTTGAAGGAACTCATTTACGTAAATACCTTTCGCCGCTCCCAGCTTCAATCCCGCACCAAAAGCAAGTTTTGTATCCGGCTTTACACCAATAGATAAGATCACCACGTCAGCGGGTATCTGCTTTCCATCCTTCAGCAGCACGGTCAATCCTGCTCCATTCCTTTCAAACCCTGCCACAGTCGTATTCAGCCGCAGGTCCACTCCTTTCGATCTGATATGATGCTGCGCCAGCGCTGCCATAGGATAATCAAGGGGGGCAAGTATTTGACCTCCCATTTCTATAATGGTCACATCCATCCCTATTCCATGCAGGCTCTCAGCCATTTCCAGGCCTATAAATCCTCCACCCACTACAACAGCCTTACCTCCGGCATTTTTTTCCACATACGCTTTTATATAGTCAGTGTCCGTAACATTCCTTAGTGTAAAAATACCTGCAAGGTCTATCCCCGGCAGCGGTGGCCTGATAGGCTCTGCCCCGGGCGAAAGAACCAATTTGTCGTAGGTCTCCGTATATTGCTCACCTGTCGCCAGGTTCATTGCGCTAATGGTCTTATTTGCAGGATCTACAGACATCACCTCTGTTCTTACACGCACATCAATATTAAAACGTTTATTGAATGCCGAAGCCGTCTGCACAAACAATTTATTCCTGTCCCTGATCACATCGCCTATGTAATAGGGCAGGCCGCAATTCGCATAAGATATATAAGCCCCTTTTTCAAAAATAACGATCTCCGCTTTTTCATCCAGTCTTCTCAATCTCGCTGCCGTACTTGCACCGCCTGCTACTGCTCCTACTATTATATATTTCATCCTTAGCTTTTTTTCTTACCTGCGTAGTTGACTATGCTAGCCCTGCCCTTGTGGTAAGTTCCTTCATTTAATATTTTATCCGATTCGGTTATTTTCAATAAATCCAATCCTTTCAATTCACTCAATAATTGTTCCGCACTTACAAGCAGCTCCACATCTTTCGGTCCGCCCGATGCAAATTGTAATTGCTGTGGCGTAAACCCTTCCAGAATAAAAAGCCCGCCCGGCTTCAGCCACCTGACCGCATTTTGATAAAACCTGGTTCTGGTACCGGTGGGCAAATGAAAGAATATGGAAGCAATAAGGTCGAATGAGCTATCAGGAAAATCAACATCGTTGATATTACGTATTTCATAGTTGATCACGCAATCTTTTTCAATCGCCAGCCTCAGTGCCTTCTTCCTTCCCTCTTCACTCATATCCACACACGTCACCTGCCAGCCCTTTGTTGCGGCATAAACGGCATCTCTTCCCTCACCCCCACCTGGTATGAAAATTTTTCCCGGCGGCAATCCATCAATTACTGATTTAAAAAAAGCGTTTGGCTCTTTACCATATATATATTCGCTCTCCCCAAAACGTTTGTTCCAGAATTCCTTTTGGCTCCGCTCAATATCAATATCAATGTCATTATTACTTTTCATACTTCCTCAGGTTGTACCAGCTTCCACCATTATGCACCTCAGTGAATCCACTGGAAATCATCATAGATCTTGCCGAGCTGCTCCTCATGCCCGAAGCGCAGCAGGTGATCACAGGTTTATCTTTCTTAAGTTTTCCCAACTGGCTCTGTAATGAATTAAGCGGAATATTCACTGAGCCTTTTACATGTCCTCCGGCAAACTCGCCTGTTGTCCTTACATCTACAATTATCGCACCACGGGATATTACTTCACCCAGATCCACCTTCGGACCTATGCCCAAAAACTTTTTTATTTTCGCTATCATTTTTTGTATTTAATTATTGTTTAAAAAATAGTTTACATCTGTCCACGGTCCTCCATTAAAACATTCGATACCATTCTGTTTCAAAAATACTGCGGCATTCATACTCCTGCCACCCGAGGCGCAACAAAGAACAATGTTTTTCGCTTGTCCTTCGCTTTCACGCAGGTTTTTTATTTCATTCATCCGGCCAGGTATTTCATTCAATGGTATATTGATACTGCCTGCCACATGCCCGCCCATAAATTCTCCCGGCGTTCTTACATCCACTACAACGGTGTTCTCCTTTTTTAGTACTTCTGCTATTGAACTCATTTTTTATTGGTTTTATTTGTTTTCTGTGTTTTTACCTTTTCTAAACATACTGAACAGTAAGCCTCCCATGACCGCTCCATATACCGAACTGTTTAATGGTCTCGAAGTAATAAGGCATTGGCCGGATGCACAACCCACAAAATACCAATAACACCATCCGGCCAATGCCCCTGCTAATATCCCGGCTATTTCCAGTTTGTATTTCCCTATCGTTTTCATTTTCACTGCAAAGATGGTACGTATTTTATCCCTCGTCTGAAACATTTGTTGGATAACAATTGTTTTTTGAAATTTTTAGCAATTCGTTATTCTTTCTTTTTACAGGTACTCAATCCGAATGGCAGATATAACGGACAAATACCAACAATACTGGTAACGATAAATATACCAGCCAATACCAATAATACTATAGCTATAGTACCGCTTATCAAATTCATGAAATACAATACTCCAATGGCAATTGCAACCAGTACTCTTATTACCTGGTCCGCCTTTCCTATGTTCTTTTTCATAACAGTAGTTTTAATGTTCAATGCAAAACTACCTTATGCAAAAAGACTGGTCGGGTACAATTGTTCCATTGGTTGATTATTATGGTCAGATCAATCTGTTAATAATTCAATCGTATTTCTTCCCAGCTTCACAATATCCTTTTGCTCCATGGTCCGCAGCAGCCTGCTTATAGCCTCTCTGTGCGTATGCAATTCATCCGCTATCTCCTGGTGGGTAATATACAGCGCCCTTGTATTGGCTGCCTTTGCACGCTCCTGCAGGTAATGCAATACCTGCTTATCCATATTGCTGAATGCGATCAGGTCTATCACCTCTATCAGCTCAGCGAATCGGGCGCCATAGGTACTGTTTATGTATGTTTTCCATTCTGGATATTTAAACCACTCATCTACCAGTTTCGCGGGCACCTGAAGCACTTCGGTATCATCTTCAGCAATCGCTTTCACCATACTTTTCCTATCGGCCTGGCAACAGTTTATTGCCATGGCGCAGGTCTGCCCCGGGTACAAATGGTACAGGAATATCTCCCTCCCCTCATGGTCTTGACGCACAATTCTAAGTACCCCTTTCTCTACCAGTGGCACAAACACTATCTCATCTCCGGGTTGTATTAATACGGTGTCTTTCTTTATAAACTTTGTCCGGGTATACTTGTTTATTTCTTCCAATAACCGGGGATCACTGAATATTGAATGTTCCATACAGGCCATAAAGTTAGCTTTCGCTGTTGTAATAAGGTAAACTGCTTATCAGTAAAGAACAAGAATATTTATAATATAATTAATCCTTATGGCATAAAATACTGACTATCACTGTTAATTTTTGCAATTAATAAAATACTTCTTAGGTTTGTCAAAATGAAACAACAGCCAGGATATAAAACACTTCTCGATTCAGATCAAACTACCTATATACTTATGGGTGTTGTAATTGTCACTGTACTCATCAGTGGTCTGAAGATCATCTTCGCCTAGGGTTTTTCTTTTTCACGTTGGCCTCTCATGTTTGTCCCGCTCCCTGCATTTCTCCCTCGCATGTTTTCTTTTCCCTTTTAGTAAAACCGTTTTTCCTGATTATACAATCCTTTCATTTTATCTCCTTGTTTCTTTGTATCGGTAAAATTTTTTCTGATGCAAAAGTCAATTATTACACTTTCTGTCTGTTTGATAACTTTTCATTGCGGTGTTGCGCAACAAGTGAAACAAGTTCAGCTTACTGATACCATTTCTTTAAATGCAGTACAAATAAAGGGATATAAAACCATGAATGGCGTTGGCCATATCAACGGATATTCCGGACAGGTGATCTATTCAGGCAAAAAAAACGAGGTGCTTTCTATTGACAGCCTCGACGCCAATAAAGCGGTGAACAACACCCGTCAGATTATAGGCCGTATCCCCGGTGTAAATATTATTGAAACAGAATCCGGGGGGTTTACAGCCAATGGCATTGGTTTCAGGGGGGTTAATCCTTATCAGTCCATTGCAATGAATACCCGCCAGAATGGTTACAATATTTCAGCAGATATTTTTGGCTATAACGAATCCTACTACCTCCCGCCTATGGAAGCTGTAAGTAAAATGCAATTTATGCGTGGCGCGGCAGGACTACAGTTCGGCCCCCAGGTGGGTGGCATGGTTAACTATATTCTTAAAGACGCTGCTCCCAAACCTCTGGAAATGACCATAGCTCAAACCGCCGGCAGTTTCGGCCTTTACAATCTTTATTGCTCAGCAGGCGGCACAATAGGGAAATGGCAGTATTTCGGTTTCGCTCAATACCGCACATTAGACGGATGGCGCGCCAATTCAGACCAAAAACAGTTTTCCGGTTATGGCAAAGTGACCTATAACGCATCTCCCGACCTGAAAATATCTCTTGAGTACACGTTGTTACGAAACAAAGTACACATGCCTGGTGGCCTCAACGATTCAGAATTCCTCATAGATCCGAAACAATCACTCAGGGCAAGGAACTGGCTCCAAAGCCCGTGGAATATTATAACAGGAAGTGTCTCTTACAAACTCTCAAAGAAAACCTCGCTCAGCTTCACATCCGCTTACCAGTTCAGCCAGAGAGACCTTGTATGGCAAAACGAAGATAGCTGGTACCCCAACTTTATGCCCGATAGTGTTGGCGCTGCCAGGGAGCTCGAAAAAGAATATTTCAACAACATAACCAATGAGCTGCGGGTGCTTACCAATTATCAATTGGGCAGCCCCACACAAACCCTCGCATTTGGCCTAAGGCAGGCTTTCTCTTTCATGCGTCGGTACGAAGGCGGCGAAGGCTCTACCGGCAGCAACCTTGACCTCACTAAGTATGGCGAATATGCCACCGCTATGAATTTCAGATCAAACAATGTAGCCCTGTTTGCCGAAAACATTTTTCATATCGGCAATAAATTGAGCGTCACTCCCGGCATCCGTTTTGAATATCTCTCGACCGCCTCATATGGCACGGCAGAAAACAAAGACACAACCACGAATGCCGCACAGCCTGAACTGAATATCAGCAAACAGCAAAACACCCGCACTTTCGTTCTCGGCGGTATCGGCGCGCAATACCAGCTCACTAATAAAATAAACGCCTACACAAACTTCAGCCAGTCTTACAGACCCATAACTTATTCATCCCTTACCCCATTCGGAACAACAGCGCAAATAGACCCCAACCTGAAAGACTCAAAAGCCAATAATGCCGACCTCGGCATCAGGGGCGCCATTAAAACCATCCTCAATTTCGATGTTAGCGCTTTTTACCTTTATAATTATAATGGCATCGGCACCATCCCGGTTGGCAGTAAATTCCTGGTTACCAACACCGGCGCAGGCAGGCATACCGGCATAGAATCCTATGGCGAAGTGAACATCAACGATCTGTTCTATCCTGCAGCCCATGCAGGCAAACTCAGCCTGTACAACTCCTTCGCATACATCAATGCGGTGTACACTGACAGTGTTGCCGGCGTCAAAAAAGGCAACCAGGTAGAGTATGCCCCGCACGTTATTGAAAGGGCAGGTATCAATTACTGGATTAATGGGTTTGAATGTAACGTCCAATATACTTACCAAAGCAAGTCATATGGCGACGCCACCAATGCCACCTCCAGTGCATCAGCCGAAACAGGCATCATACCTTCCTACTGGCTGCTCGACATTTCCACATCCTACAAATGGCACAAATACAAGGTAAGCCTCGGCGTAAATAACGTCACCAACCAACAATACTTCACCCTCCGCACCTCCGAATATCCCGGCCCCGGTATCATACCCTCAATAGGAAGGATGATCTATGGTGGGTTATCGGTGAGTTTATGATAAGGGCAGTTGTTGGTTATTGCTCATTTAGCTTGATTTTCGTTTCACTTGCCTATCTTACATAATAAATATAGATCCCCCTAAATTTGCAAACATTTCTGTTTGCAAACAGGTAAAATACTGAATTTAAATACTCTTTAAATACCTTTTAAAATAACTTCAATCCACCTCATAATTTCCGGCGGTTAAAATCCAGTCACAGCGTGATTATACGAAATAGCTGCTAGTAGTTTTTCAGCTCAGTACCCTGGTGGCACGTGTTTTACACTGATTAATAGAAATAAAAAACTATTTTATGAGATCATTATTGTATATTATCGCAGTTATCCTGATTATCGGATGGGTATTAGGTGCATTTGTTTACAGCGCAGGTTCAATAATACATATTCTACTGGTATTGGCTATTATCTCACTTATATTCGGTGTACTAAGAAGAGGCACTGTAAATTAAGAGACCAGATCATTCTTAATCATAAGGAAGTAATTCTTTATAAAATGTTCTCTTTTGATGGAAGATTCAAAGTTCTGATTGGTGGAGTCGTTACCGGATTGTCAGAATGGCTAAACGGTCATCAGGAACATGGAAATTTTCCAATCTTCTTTCCATGACCAACAAAATGATATACGAGCCTGTCATCCGTTAATCGGTTCTTCAGAAAGAGACTGCCACTGAACGGAATTTTATTATTGAGCAATTTAAAAATATAAATTATGAAAACGAATTGGAAAGCAATCGGTATCGCAGCAGTTACAGCAGGATTACTTTATTATCCTGCATTGAAATTATACCAGTATGTAACAAAAAGAAGCGCTGAAGGCCCTGAAGATGGTAAAGAAGAGAATCACGAACATCATGTCAGGAAAGCATTTAGTCCTGCTTACCTGGGTAAACACAAGCCACATCATCGCCATTTACATAACGGGCATGAAGGTCAGGATCATATATAGTCAGTCATTTGGTTCTATGGCATGATTCTATTGTATCAATTTATAAACAATTATTATTTACAAACTAAAACAACTTTTTATGCGTACAACAAAATATCTTCTGTTTGCCGGCTTAGGTGTAGCGGCAGTAATATTGCTTACTTCTGACAGAGCAAGAGAAATAAGAGAATACATAGAAGACAATACCAGGAAGAATGCTGAAAAATGGAAGCGGAAACTGGCAAACATAGGTAGTGAAACATCTGATACGCTTGCTGATTTGAAAGATATACTCAGTAATGAAATAGAAGGACTCAGCGATGATGCCCGTAAACGTATAGAACATATACTGAACGATACTACAAAAACTGCTACTAAGATAAAAGAGAATGTAAGCAAACAATTGTCGTAATCTCAATTATCAGTCATTCTGCAACGATAAAACTACAGACTTAGTTTTATCGTTGTGCTATAAAGATGATTTGTAAAAAATGCATTAACACATATAAGGCTTATATCCTCTTAAGGATAGGATTTTACCGACTCATTTCTTAAAAATTATTTTCATCATTTAAAGACTCCAATTATGAAAAAATTATTGTTCCTTCTTGTTATGGGTGTTTTAATTTCGCTCAGCAGTTGCCAACTAATAGGAGATATTTTTAAAACAGGCGTAGGCGTCGGTGTGTTTTTAGTCATTCTCGTAATTGGAATAATCATATTTATAATCACGAAAGTTTCCGGAGGAGGAAAATAACAGAATTGATGCCTGAGAACAATGTGGACTAGCGTTTTGCGAAGATGGTACTGTGAATTCTCTACTCCATACTAGATAAAGCCAATGAAGAATATCAATCAGATATCGATAATTATCGTAAAGAAAATAATGCGACAGCTGCTGCCAACGATAAAATTATTGCTGACCTGAAAGAAAGAATTGATATTCAAAAAAGGAAACCCAGGAGGACTAAAAAAGAAAATCGCTGAACTGGAACAAAAAAATGCAGAGATGAAAAAAAAGATGGACGATTACAAAGCAGAAGGAAAAGAGAATTGGGAAAAATTCAATGGAGAATGAAAAACAATCACAAAAGAAAAGCAAACGAAAATAAACGACCTGAAAATTCAGCGGACCATACAAGCCCGGATAATGATGCCGACAAAACAGGTACGGACATAAACTCGGATAGTACGGAAATAAGAAAAGTTGCAAATAAATTTGATAAACCAAAAAGAGAGACTGATCCGGACAGCACTGGTATAGATATCAATTCAGATAAAACTAAAAAAGAAAAGACTTCAAAATAATTTGATAATTATTATTAAAACAAAAATCATGGGCAATCTACTTTATATTGTAGCAGTTTTACCTACCATTGGTTGGCTATCAGCTTTATAGGATTTCATTTCATGCAGGAGGACTCATCCACATATTGTGATACATGACGACATAAATAATGCCGCATAAATGAAACAATTATTTTTATGAAATGCTGTATTTACAATGGTTTCAGCGTTTCTGTTTATAAAAAATGCTGCGTTTTTTATTCCGCTGTGTATAGTTATAGCAATTTTTGCAGTGATACTATGAATTATTCAAGGGAGAAACGCTGTTTAAAATCTCCGGCAACATTACTGGGAATGTGGTAACCAACAGGTAATTTAAATTATTTCCAGATATGAAAACTTAACCTGAACTTCTTTTCCTTGAGTAGCATATGCCAATCAATGAACAGAAATACAAAAACAAGTATTATACCCAATGCTGTGCCTAAAATTGTTTTCCATGATAACAAACCATGGGCAATTTCCTGCGCATTTTTTGCAGCATAATCACCAGTAAGCACCATTACCATATCACTCGTAAACTTACCAATAAGAAATGCGGGAATGATTTGCCAAGTCTTGATCTTTGCCATCCCGGAAGCAGTAAACAATGGAGTAGAAGGTAATGGCATCAATGTGTATAGCAAAACAAAAAGCTGAACCTTCCAACTATTACCAGCAAGCTTTTTACCAATGAATTGGATATCTTGATTTTTCCCTGCTTTAATAAATTTTGCAGAAAAGAAGGGAATGTATTTGCTTAGGATGTACCTTCCTAATGCAGATCCCAAAACACCTACTATCAATACAATCCAAATATTCAGGTTGTACCGCATCTGGAAGAATACCATAACGGTCCATGCAGGCGGACCTATAAATGGCACCGAATCAACGATAAATGATGCAATAAAAACAAAAACATAATACCACATTGGATACACAATGTAATGAATATTGGGTTACAGACTACAAGGTCAATATTTAAACTTTCACTTTTTTCTGTTCTCAGCGGGTCTGCCAATGCAGAGCCATGTGTATAACGGGGACCCGCCGACGCTTGCTACCGGCAGGCAGGTTGGGTAGCCCCGATGGGGCATGACCTTATTTTATATCTGAAACTACTGACAAGTAGCCTCGCTGAGGCATTCCATATTATGACAAAAATACTTGTGGGTACACGGTAGCACCGAAGGCGGGGCAGGCAGCAAAGGTGGTTTTACTGTCCTTTGGGTGTTTTTAAGCTTGTAAAGGAGTTTTGTAATCGGTAAATAAGACTACAGAGAAATTCGTAACAAGGAATGCAGAGAAATTGGCAACAAGGAATGTAGAGAAATTGGCAACAAGGAATGTAGAGAAATTGGCAACAAGGAATGTAGAGAAATTGGCAACAAGGAATGTAGAACTTTCCCTGTTTG
>CAIMDZ010000083.1 GCA_903839875.1 uncultured Bacteroidota bacterium | reverse complement strand
ATCTTGGTACCCTGTATTCTTTTCGATTGTTGGACTGTGATTGGGGTTCATTTTGATTGGGATTTACTGGTTAAAAAAAATTAGCGGACAAAGTTGAATTAAATATTTGACATTAAAAAATATACAATCTATGATAGTACAGTATGCCGTCTGTCAGAGACTGTATGGCGCTTATGACAGAAGGTTTTTTTGTGGTTATGTGGTTGGAAATTAGTGTGGTATATGTTATTTGTTCTGGTGGTTGGCGTGAAGTGCCAGTATTAGGGTTTTTTGTGGTGGGTTTTGGGATATATTAGTCTGAACTAAGATTTATTGGATTATAGGATTTCAGGATGCGGGGGACTTAAACCAGTGAGGGATGAAAGGCGGGGAATGCATTGTTTGTCGGTGTATGGTGTATAATGTCAGGCGGGAGAGGAGACGCAATCCCGATGGCTATCGGGAGCGTATCTACGAGTGTAACGTTTTGGGTTCTTCGATTGTACTGAGAATATGGGCTGCCAGTCAGAGACTTTCGTTTTTATTGGTGGATTTTAAGACTCCGCTTCGCTCAAGTCTTAAACCAGTGGAGTTTTTTATTTTTAATGGCGTTGCAAACGCCGAGCCGAGGCATCCTTCCCAAAAAAATCGGGACAGGCTGTTACAAACGAGGACGAGAAGGATTGAAATTGGTTTGAAAAGTAAAAGTTACTCTTTCACCACCCGCACAATTTCCCTTTGCCCATCCGCTCTGGTCATTTCTAAAATATATACTCCTGAGGCAAACACACGCATTGAAATTGAATTACTCCCTTGCTGTAAAATACATTGCGATACACAGCTTCCGGTAATGGAAAATAATTTATAGTTTGTATTCTCCATTACACCAGTTACATTCAATTCATCATTCGCCGGATTAGGATACACTTTCACCTCTTCTTTAGAGAGGCTGGGTGAGGTCACTAATGAAGGAATCGTAATCAAAACATTGGTGCAATAAATATCATTGCCGCAGGTTGTATATACAGTTGCGCAAACACGCATAGTGCCTGCAATGGTATAGGTATGTAATGCTGTAGTCGAGACTTCAAAAAACGGCATAACTATTTTCAGTAAAACAAGTGCCTTTGCAATTCTTTGCGGCTAAACCTTATGACAAACTTTGAAGTCGAATTGCTATCACTGACAGGCATAAGTTATCCAAATTGATTTTGCATTTGTTATTGCTCCATCCATCGGGATATCCTGCTGATAAATTAATTTCCCCATGCTGTCTGTGTGGTAAGCATAATTCATCACAAGACTAGAACAGGAAACGCAGGTTGCACTTTTCCTTAGGTGTTTAGATGTATAGACTCCCCTTCCATAAGATTCCATGTCTTTGATTCCCGAAGTAATATTGCCGGTATTCAATAACGTATCATTACAGGCAAAAGAGTAGATATTTTCTCCCCATCCTGCACTTAAATCCTCAGAGTAGCCGGTCTCATCTCCATCCTGCCATCTGAGGGTATCGGTATATTCAGAGGTATTCTGATGTATTGTATGCAGCGCCATATTGCCTGCGCCGTCATAGGTGTATTGGTCCCAATTATTGTTGTTATAAGTATAGTAGCCGTTTATGTGGTAAATGAACGACACCCTGTTCACGCTATCAAGTACCATGGAATCTATTACAGATGCCCAGGTTCCTCCAGAAGCAACGTCCCTGATCTTTATGTAATTATCCTTGTACGTAAAGAATCTCGTATGACCGCTATTAGGGTCTCTCGGCTGAATAATAAATATCCTTTGCACTGTTCCGTTTTCGTTGTAATAGAAATTGTACATGGTTCTGCTCAAAGAATCAGGCCCGTCCTCTTTGATATTTGTTATCCTGCATCCTGTAAATTTTTGCGGCGTTGTGTTCTTATTCTTCCTGCATGAAAAGGAAAAATCAACAACAGTAATTACGGCGAAGAATGAAAAAAAAACAGGTTTACGCATAGGAATCAAATTTTAGGCAATCTAAAATTACGGGAATGAATTGATAATAATGCTTTCATTCTTTCCTGTCTACTTTTTAAAGATCATGTATACTTTTGGATCCTCAGGAATGCTTGCATAAAGATTATCTATCTTCAAAGTATTATCATCAATAACCCAGAAACCAAGGTTGGTTGCCAGGGTTTGATAGGGCCATGTTGGCGTTAATTTGATATTCCCGCCTGATACCTGGCAGGTAAAGGTATCTCTGTAAGGGTATCCCGGCTCAGATTTTATCACCATATTACCACTAAGAAATTCAAGCTGCGTGCGGCCGCTTACAGGTGAACGCTCAGTATAAATATCCAATGAAGGCAGTGCTGTGGGTTTGTGGCAGGAAGAAAGCATGATTAGCACTGATAAAATTAATATAATATTTTTCATATACAACAGGCGTTTAAGGATATAAACTTATGTTACAACCATAAATAAAATTAGGACTTATAATTGGTACTAACCAACCCAGCAACGATTATTAATGATAATTAGTATAAATTTCCATAACAATATTAGTCATCCGCAAAAAAAATTAAATAACTTACCTGATTATTATTATTTTTGCAGTCACTAACCAATTCTTCAGTAAAAACATACGGATGAAAAACATTAAATTAATAGTATTGACTCTTATGGTTTCCGCTACATTCGCGGGAGTAGTTATTTTCTCAGCATGCACAAAAACAAGTTGCAGTAATATTGTATGCAAGAATGGCGGTACATGTTCAAGTGGTAAGTGTCAGTGTCTTGCAGGATATTCCGGGGTGTATTGCCAGGTCGCGGCAACGACTGCCATTTCCTATAAGAATAATACGTTTACACCTATCACTATCGGAGTGAACGGACTTACAGCAATTATTCCCGCAGGAGGCTCTGTAGCATTCAGAGGGAGTGCAAACGCAGTTGCCAGCGGCAGCGCCACAACTTTTGGAACAGCCAACGAATTGGGTATCAGCACTAGTGGCGGCATCATTGGGCTAACAATCAATTGGGCTATCAATAATACCTTCCCCACCAGCGACACCCTCAAGGTGCCACTTGATATAGGCGCCTCTTATTTCTTTCTCCGGCTAAAAAATTCCGGGACCAAAAATATCATTGACTTTTATGTGAACGTTGGGTTCAGTTACGGTGAAGTATACCAGGATGTTACTATACCGAATGATGGCAATACTTATGACATGGGTTACTACCTAGTGTCATGTCACGCATGAATTGACGGATAAAGTTTTAATAATTTCACCCTTGCATCCTCACAGGTGAAGTGCCATTTTATTTTGGCTTCCTTATTGTTCCGGTGAGTTTGCCATGCACCTGCTTCTGATTTCATTTT
>CAIMDZ010000082.1 GCA_903839875.1 uncultured Bacteroidota bacterium | reverse complement strand
TTGCCTGGGTGCCTATTACCGAAGCAGGCAATTTAACCAAGCCCAGCGGGCTTTCCCGTGAATAGCCGTGGGTGCAACCCACGGGAAAAAGTCAACAGGGGCCAACCCTGAAAGGGTTTTCCGTGGTGTGGGATATGCTGAACTCGCTTTAGCTTAACAACTTCGGTCAAAGGAGCGGCTTAGATTGATAATCAATTAAATTCTCCAAAAAGATGTGTACTAACGGTAGCCCTTTAGGGAGATGTGACGTAAAACGCGAGGCACTATAACTATTCCGTTGTGCCGGCTTCCGGTTAAAATACTTACCTTATTCCAATACCTTCGTTAAATCAATTCAAAATCAGGGTCACAAATAGCACATCCCTTTTAGGGGCAAGGGGGTTTTTCAATCCTCCGTATCAAACCCCTTCACATCTGGCATTCCTTTCATAATCCCATAGATAGCGGGTGCCTGGTGGTAAATACTGTTGGTGAATTTATTGCCCAATACAATAATGGTCATATTCTCTTTAATGAACCTGTAAAAAGAAGTATTGTTGCCATGCCACCAGCCGTTATGGTAAATGATCTTATTGCCATTGGCATAGCAAAGCATACGCCACCCCAGCCCGTAATTTTTTATGCCCGGCTTTTCAAAGGAACATGGGCCATAGGCTAATTCTATGGTCTCATTACTCAGCAGCTTGTTCTGGTAAAACGACTGATCCCAGCGATACATATCTTCAGGGGTACTGTAAATTCCTTTATCTCCGTACACACCATCTGCAAACATATCAGGTTCACGTGTCCAGTTACGTTTATAGCTGATCGTAGCATTACCCGGCAGACCCTTTGACGGATTGTAAATGAAAGTATGATTCATGCCCAATGGTTCAAAAAAATATTTAGTCATGAAATCGCTGTAAGTCATTTCTGTGATCCTTTCTACAAGCCGGGCAAGCACTGCAAAATTGGTGTTGCAATATTTAAACCGTGAATTTGGTTTAAACTCAAGCCGTGGGATATGCCGGGCCATCATGGCCATCATTGTCGTATTGTCAATGGGGGTCTTCATATCATCATTATAATTGGGTACCCACTTGGTATAGTCGGGCAGGCCGGAACGATGGTTGAGCAGCATTTTTATGGTAATTGCAGGATAGGGAAATTCTTTCAGATACTTCTGAACAGGTTCGTCAAGACTGAAATATTTATGCTGGTACAGGTATAAGACCGCCGCACCGGTGAAAGTTTTCGATATGGACGCCAGCTGGCAGGACGAATACTGGTCAAGAGGTATCCTCCTTTCTTTGTTGCTGTACCCGAAACAGCGTTCATAAATAATCTTTCCGTTGTACCCTATCAATACGCTGCCGTTAAATCCGGCTTTCACCTGTTTGCCATAATAACTATCCAGTTGTGAAATAATATCCCTGTTTTCGCGGCTTAAGGTATCATAAACCATTACCATAGGGGCTGTACGTATAGGCACCTCATGAAATTTGGTATCATTGGTACGGGCAGAAACAGATTGTGATTCAGAATGGCAGGCAATTAATAACACAGACAAAACGAAGGTGGCAATATAAGATTGTTTCAAACGCATAATTTCACTTTACTGGATGTACAAATTTAGTATTCCGGGTTAATATTTAACGAAAAAGAAAAACAGATAACAGTCATGGTTAGTCCCCCAACCTGTAAACAGGCAAAATATAAAAAATTACATTACTCGTGCTTGTTCTCATACTTGTGTTTGTCATGCTGACAAAGAAAGCATCTTTACTTGCACATATGCTTGCCTTTGTATTAATGACGCCCAAAACCACCAACCATGACCTCTAAGCACCTATCCCTGGCCTGATCATGGGGATAAACTTACTAATTAATCCCTTGAGTATTTAATTCAATTCTGACAAATCTGATTAGGTCGTCTATAATATC
This sequence comes from uncultured Bacteroidota bacterium, assembly GCA_903839875.1. GTDB lineage: Bacteria > Bacteroidota > Bacteroidia > Chitinophagales > Chitinophagaceae > Nemorincola. The sequence goes on along the minus strand of CAIMDZ010000082.1, from coordinate 12,437 downwards.
ATAATAACATTGATTTAGTTGATAATAATGCGTAACGAATGCCTCAAATGCTTTATCCGCCGGGGGCATATACAGCGCCCTCCTGGCTAATCCACCCAAAGATCGTTCCATCCCCTTTAGTTTGCGGTAATTATACAGCCAGTTATGCTCCTTCATATGCGGAAAATACGCCGCGAATTTAGCAGGGAAAAAGTCTTTTTGTTCTTCTAACTGCAAATAAGTCGTTTCTGTAAACGAAAGCAACGCATCGCTGGTAGGGAAAAGAGCCGGATCATTTGCCAGGAAGTGGTCGTACAACGTATCCATGATAGCGCCTGCATATAGCCCGTAATGTTCCCTGAAGAATAATTTCGCCCGCATGGTAGCCGGGTGCGCATCCACCATACCGTCTATTTTACGGTGCAGCTCAATTCCTTTTTTAATACCCGGCGGAAAATGTTCCAGGGCCAGCCTTCCCTTAACATGATCCCCGATCATATTTCCCGTAAGTAGCTCCCCGTTTCCGTAAGAAAGATAAGCATGGCCCAGGTAATTCATGCCTGCGAAACTAAACTTTTTAAGCCGAAAAGTCATTAGTAGAAAGTCTAAAGTTCGTGAGAGATTGCTGGTCCGGGCTTGGTTACTACTATCACCGTTCACGGCGTTAGCACCATTCATCGTTCAGTATTTCTATTCCACATCCCTAAAACACTTTATAAAAAAAACATCTGAAAAAAGATGCTATTTATTCAAAAACATTACAGTAAATTTGATAATCAAGTATTTTCAGCCGGTACCCGATATTTTTTCTTCATCCTTAAATCTTTTTTTATAGGACTTTCCTGGACAACATTTTGCGACCCACTTGCTGGTCAAACTTTAAGATCCGATTCTTCAGGAGCAGGAGGCAATGTAGGAACACTAGGTGTTACTGCCGCTTGCTCCGCTATTTTGGGAGGGCCAATTGCTGCACCTACACACACCAACAACGCCAATCTTTCAGTGATTTTGATGGGTGACACCAACACCATTAATACGTTCATCGGAGTTAATGGTACTTTTAATACGATTGCAAACGGACACGAAAATCAAATCTCCGGTAGCTTCTCAAGCATCCTCAATGGAGAAACAAACAACATTTGCGGGGAGCATAATTTAATAGGTTCCGGCTTTCAAAATAAAATAGGTGATACACCAATAAACTCTTGCCCTGCATCATTTAGTTTTATTGGCGGCGGTTCTGGTAATTTTATCAGGTCAGATATTGCAGTTACTAACAACCAAATGAAAACGCCCCGATACCCAACATAACTTTCTCGTGAACTTTCGACTATAGACTTTCACTCCACTAACACCCTGTCCACTATCCCACTCACCTGCTTAACAGTAATGGTACCCTCTATGAATCTTTTAAACCCCTTACCCGGATGCACAATCACAGTAGCAGGTATAGACCCCTGCCAGGTATTATCAATCTTAGGAATAAAAACATTAGGATCCGTATCCGACAGCCATGCCACTTCAGGCGTCAATTGCTGGCGTTCAACAAAACGTGCCAGTTTATCAGGATAATCCTCTTTGAAATCCAGGCTCACCATAAGTATCCTTACCGGCTTATTGGCATACTTCCTTTTCAGGGTATTGAATTCAGCCAGCTCACCTACACAAGGCGCGCACCAGGTAGCCCAGAAGTTGATAATATAGAGCGTGTCTTTGGATGAAGTATGCGCAATTATAGCGTCAGCGCTGAGGGCAGGTATCTGCTGTGCAGGAGCGCTTGTAAAAATAAGTATTGCAAGAAATGCAAACAGGAATTTCATGGCGGCTTTTCCTAATTCAGACTGATTGTTTTATGCTGGTATAGAATTGTTTTTACCATCAGGTTAGTAAGGGGCTTTTCGATATAGCCGGAAACAAAGGGACTACTATCAGCTCTTTGTTTGTCTCTTGGGTCAACAGAAGACGAAAGCATGAATATTTTGAAATGATTTTTAATGACTTCTGAAAAGGTTTTAAATTCATCAAGCACATCCCAGCCCAATAAGGTGGGCATATTTATATCTAATAATAGAATTACATCATTTACCTCGCGGCTCCCGTAAGCCGATTTAATGTATCTAAGACCTGCATTGGGGTCAAAAAAAGTTTGTATGTCTATTTCAGGCGTAACACTATGGATAATTTTGCGACACAATATGTTATTAATTTTGTCGTCATCTATTACAATAAAATCCGGATGTTGTTTTTTCATTGATCTATTTAGTGTTTTCAAAAAAGACAGCTACAAATCTAAGAATATTAAAAGGTTTTATTAAATTATTAAACAAAACAGCTAATCCCTAACCCTGACAACCCTTCCACCTGATCGGTTGGTAAAAAAATCCTGATCAAAGAGGGAAAAGAACAAGGCTGATGATGAAATATACTTTGTTGTTCATAATTCAAATTTAAGTGAGCATTTTTTTCAACTGTGACTCCGATATAGGTTTTTCAATGAAACCGGAAACAAGCGGATTGCGATCTGCTTTTTGTTTATCTTCGATTGCAATAGAAGATGAAAACATATAAATTTCAAACTGCTGCTTAACTACATCAGGGAAATTATTGAATCTTTCTAATACAACCTAAACTTCTCCTTAGGCTTTTTTAATATCGGTAATATCATATGCTACTCCATACAAGCCTGCAGGTATCCTGTTATTTTTGAATTCATAATTCGCAAACAAATGTATATGCCTGATGGTACCATCCCTTCTGACGATGCGATGGTAAAAATTCATATTACTATGTGTAGTTTCCGATTCAGTAATCACCTTCATTACATATTCCAGGTCGTCAGGATGTATAAAAGACAACCAGGATTTATATGAGTGCTTATTGTCTGATAGCGGCAGGCCAAAAATTTTGCAATGTTCATCAGACCATAAAGCGATGCCTGTGGAAAAATCAAGTTCCCAGCTACCAAAATGGGCAATTTTCTGAGCCTGTATTAATCGCGACTCACTGTGTTTCAGTTTTTCCTCTGCAAGTTTTTTGGGCGTTACATCACGGAAGTTCGTTACCAATCCGTTTATACCAGGATTATTCAACATATTAGTCACTGTTGCTTCTATCCACCGCCAGTCACCATTTTTATGCCTCTTCCGCCCTGTAAAGTGCACTGGTACCCCAAGGTTTTCCAAAGCTTTTTCTAAAAGTTCAGTACCTGGCAACATATCGTCCGGATGCACAATAGAGGAGATATCTATCTGCATAAATTCAATGTCCGTGTATCCTAGTACTTTATATACGTTAGGAGAAACATAAATAAGCTTTCCTGTGTGAGACTGGATAGCAACCGCATTGTCGCTGTTTTCAATAAGTGCGCGGAACCTTTGCTCATTGCTTTTTAGTTTTTCTTCCGCAATTTTCTTTTCTGTAATATCCTGCGAGTAACATGCAGCCCCGTATATTTCATCCCCTTTACGGATAGGCTGGAATGATATTTCATTCCAACGCTCAAAAGGCAAAGCTGTATATTCTATTATGGTAAAGGTTTTCCCTGCTAATGCCTGGTCATAATAATGTTGATACACATTTAATTTTTCCCGTCCAAATCCCTGACTAAATTCCGGGTTAAGAACACAATCCCCTTTATTAATAGTTTCCCCCGATATTTTTTTAAGCACTTCACCAAAAGCGCGGTTCGACGTAATTAATTTATAGTCTTTGTCCACGCTCCACATCATGCCCTTTAAATTATTTATCAGCGCATGAAGGTTGTTGTGTTCAAATTCAATCTGGTTTTTAGTTACATTAAGGTCACGTATAATTTTGGTGAACCCAATAACTTTTTTTGCTTCGTCATAGAGTGATGTAAAAACTGAATCTGTCCAATAAATTGTACCATCTTTCCTGACACTCAATCCATTATAGGTTGCTTTCCCTTTCTCCCTGGCTTCTTCAAGTAATCTTTCCGGCAATAATTTTTCCTGTTCTTCCTGCGAAAACAGCATCTTGAAATTGTTACCTATGACTTCTCCGGAATTATACCCTTTAATTTTTTCAGCCTCCTTATTCCAATTTGTTATAATGCCCTTTTCATCCAGCTGTATAATTGCAAAGTCATCAATATTGTCTATCATATTTTGATAGCCACCTTCTTTATTGGCATATTTCATATATGGTACTCAATTAATTTAGGCAGCAAACATAAAAACTATCAGAATTCAACGGAATGATAACCATTGGTTGACTTTATGATAATAGTCATAATTTGATAAAATGCATGATAACAATTTTGTTTCTATTAATTTCGTTTGGTAAATAATTTTCAATAAGCCGATGAAGTTGTATTTTACAACCCCAATTCAAAATACACAATGACTACTTTATCCATAGTGATTCCGGCTTATAACGAAGGGCCTACCATCCATTATATTCTGAACAAGATAAAGGCAGTAGAACTTATAAACGGTATACAAAAGGAGATCATTATTGTAAATGATTGCTCAAAAGATAACACCGAAGAAGCCATTCTTTCCTATCAATCTGCCAACCCAGATCTGCCAATTTCGTATCACAAGCATGAGGTAAACCAGGGAAAAGGCGCTGCATTGCACACTGGAATAAAGAAGGCTACCGGTGACTATGTGATCATACAAGATGCAGACCTTGAATATGACCCTGAAGAATATAATATACTGCTGAAGCCTTTGCTGGATGGTTTCGCCGATGTGGTATATGGTTCCCGATTCATTGGAGGTAAACCACACAGAATATTATTTTTCTGGCACTCAATAGGTAACAGGTGGCTGACAACCGCATCGAACATGCTGACCAATCTGAACCTGACCGATATGGAGACCTGCTACAAGGTTTTCAAGCGGGAAACCATACAGGGCATTGCGCTTAAAGAAAAACGCTTTGGCTTTGAGCCTGAGGTAACAGCCAAGATATCGAGGGTGCCGAAAGTCAGGATTTACGAAGTGGGTATTTCCTATTATGGCAGGACCTACGAAGAAGGTAAAAAGATAGGGTGGAAAGATGCATTCAGAGCGCTGTATTGCATTGTGAAGTACAATATATTTGTGAAATAGAATAAAAAGAGAGTTTCAATGCGACCATGCGCTCCGGAATTAAAGTATCACTCATTGATAGTTCCAATAAATCCGTTTGTACCAAACAACTCTATAAATTGCGCCTGCTTTTTTATGTCTGTTATCGTTACATTATCTTTAATGTCAAAGTCTGCCCAGTTCCGGCTCCCATTTTGAGTGCATTTTAATTTGCCGTCCTTCGTCAGTGCAAAACCTGCTAATGAATCAACAAACACAATTTTAGTGGCATTGGCAATTTCGTTGGTGTTTTTTAATTGCCATTCATTTACAGAATATTTAAAAAGTTCACCGCTTTTCATTAATGCCCAAATAATATTGCCCGGTAAAATATCCAGGGATTTTATTTCCATTGCTGCATGAATATCCATTGCCTTCAGGCTATCTAATTTTTCATCGAACGTAATAATCTCACCTTTAGTTTTTACCATTTTTGTTTCAGGTATAAAAGTGGTCACTACATCCGTGCCATAGGCCACAATTTTGTTGTCCGGGTTTAAGGTAATCCCATTTAATCCCCGTTTTGTTGAAAATGAGGTGACAGGTGATTCTTTATTATTAGGATCAACGCGCCAAATATCTCCATCCATGTGTGTCCTGCCGGCAAACGTTGATAAATAATACTTACCACTCAATGCAATAATGCCTGTTATATCAAAATTAGTAGGTATTTTGAATATTGTCCAGGTTTTGCATCCATCCGATGTAATTAAACCAATAGAGTTAGTAACAGGTTTTTGAAAGTAATAGTGTATACTATTGACAAACTGTAATTTTTCATTTTGCTGGCCCCTGCTATTACATAATTTTATAGAAATGGCCAGTACAATAACTAAAGGAACTATGAATAAGAAAAATCTGCTTCTCCATTTTCTGAATCCTTTATATATCGCAAAACCAATTCCGCCAAAAAGCAATAAAATAACAATAGGCACCCACCAGGAATCATTACTAATATTTTCTGTGCCTGAACTTGTTTTTGAAATGCCAACTAATATTCCTTCCTGTTCGCTTTGGAAAACCAGGTTTTGAAAAAGTATACTATCAGGTATAGGAATCTGTTGAGCGATACTATCTGAGGACAGTTTATAGAGGTGTGAGTTCTTAGTAAGAACGTAGGCGATGTTATTTACAAATTGTCCGGTAACAATATCTTCCTTTATACCAGTGTGTATTTTCTTTAGCTGAAACCGCCCAATGGTATCCTTATAGGGTATTCCGGCATTTTGTCCGGATGCTGAAATACTGGCAATAAATAATAATAAAGATGCAATGGTTATTATACTATTCCTTACCGATGGCGTTTTAAAATTAAGTATGATCATAATGAATCGGATAAAAATACAAAAATGTGATGACTAATGACAATTGATGCAATTTATTAACCTTTCTAATAGATGATAGAAGCGGCGAACCTGATTACCAGCCCCCGGAGGACCTGATATAAAGACATATCACAAAGTTGCTATCAAATGACCCGGAATAGTACCCTCTGCCCTGATTTACTTTACCCATAACATTTTTATCCTAACAGATGGGTGCAGTTTGATTCTGCGAGGAATTTTAGTAACAAAAAAGAACTTTTTTTTGAACTTAAAACCCATATCTTTGCACAAAATTTCAAAGCAGGTAATGAATAAAAAACGGCTGTTCTCCTTGATGGTATTGACTTTCGCGGTTTTTGGCGCAACTTTTTATGCCACCGCACAGGAAGGAGGAAATAACGAAAAGCCCAAAAATGAAGCAGCCAAACCCGCCAGCGCTGAAGAAGCTAAGGCGGGCAAGGAAAAACTGGACGTTGCTAAAGTTATTTTCGGCCACATAGCTGATGCTCACGAATGGCATTTATTTTCAATAAAGCATGAAGGAAGCGAAGAAACGCCTGTTGCTATGCCGCTGCCTGTTATCATTTACAACCCTGACAACGGCCTTTCTGTTTTTTCATCTTCAAATATTGCAGAAGGTAAGGAATACAATGCAGGTAACGTTACCTATGTGCTTGACAAAAGCAGCTCGATGAAGGAGAAGATTGTTGTAAAAGGCAATCCGGATGCTAAAATTTACGATGTTTCTATTACCAAGAATGTGCTTTCGATGCTTATTTCGGTAGTAATACTGCTTGTAGTGTTACTAAAAGCCGGCAAAAAGTATAATGCTGCCGACGGTATAAAGGCACCAAAAGGTATGCAGAACTTCCTGGAAGTGGTTATCATCTTCCTGCGGGATGAAGTTGGTAAACCATGCCTTGGCAATAAGTACCAAAGGTATATGCCTTTGTTGCTGACCATATTCTTCTTTATCTGGATCAATAATTTACTTGGCCTGCTTCCGGGTGGCGCTAACTTTACGGGCAATATTGCTGTAACATCCTGCCTGGCTTTACTTTCGTTCATCGTGATACTTGCCAACAGCAAAAAGCATTTCTGGAGCCACCTGTTCAATCCTCCGGGGGTACCGGGCTGGATGAAGCCAATGCTGGTGCTTATCGAGATCATCTCCCTGTTTATTAAACCAATGGCATTGATGATACGTCTTTTCGCAAATATCATGGCAGGCCACATTGTGATACTGGCGCTTATTTGCATGGTGTTCATATTTGCAGCTATTAATACTTATGTAGGTGCAGGCTTTGTGCCGGTATCAATTGCATTTGCCATATTCATGTTCCTGCTCGAGTTGCTCGTAGGAGCGATCCAGGCGTTTATATTCTGTAACCTGACCGCAGTATTCATCGGTCAGAGCATAGAAGACCCGCATGGACATGAAGTGCATGAGGCGCATGCGTAATAGTAATCTCTCGCAAAGGCGCAAAGGCGCAAATTTCGCGAGTGAAGTTTAAAGAGTAAGCAGTAATAAAGGTCGCAAAGGAGAATAGTGAAACAGTTTCAGTGTGACCGAATAAAAGAGTTTTTTTAATCAAAATCCATATAGTATGTCTTTAATGAACATTTTGTTAGTATCAGGATCGGTAGCATCCGCAGGTGGTGCGATCGGTGCAGGTATCGCTGCTCTTGGAGCAGGTGTTGGTATCGGCCAGATCGGTAAGGGCGCTGTAGAAGCAATAGCCCGTCAGCCCGAAGCAATGGGTGATATCCGCGCTAACATGATCCTTATGGCGGCCTTCGTTGAGGGTGTTGCGCTGTTCGGGGTTATCGTTGGTCTGCTGGCTATCGTGCTCTAGTCCGCACAAAAAATTTAACTGCATCCAACGCAGAGGGCAGAGGATGCAGTTATTTAAATTACAAGTCAAAAGTTACAAGTCAAAACCACAAAGTTCCTGACTTTAGCTTAATAACATTATAACTTTTTAACCATTTAACTTTTACGAAATGGATTTGTTAACCCCGGAGTTTGGGCTATTTTTCTGGACGCTGCTTGCGTTCCTGACCGTGTTTTTTATCCTTCGCAAATTTGCATGGAAGCCAATCCTGAAGGGACTGGGCGACCGTGAGAAAGGCATTGCTGACTCTATTGCTACTGCTGAGCGCATTAAGCAAGAAATGGCAGAGTTCAAATCTGAGAATGAGAAACTGCTGGCTCAGGCCCGTGAAGAACGGACACTGATGCTTAGGGAAGCAAAGGATGCCAAGGACAAGATCATTGGTGATGCCAAGGAGCAGGCCAAAATTGAAGCGAACAAGATTATCATTGACGCTCAACAGCAGATACAACAGCAAAAGATGGCCGCACTCACTGAAGTGAAGAATGAGATTGGTAACCTGGCGCTTGAAGTAGCTGAGAAGATACTGCGCAAGCAACTGAATAATTCGGAAGGGCAGGAAATGTATATGAAGATGCTGGCTGAGGATATCAAGTTAAATTAAAAGCCCCTCCCGGCCTCCCCCAAGGGGAGGAGGTGAGAGTAATTCAGGAGTACGTAACACTTAAAAAACACTTCCCTCTCCTTTGGAGAGGGTCAGGGAGAGGTAAATATATTTTATGCTGAATCCACGTCTTGCGACACGATATGCGAAGTCACTGCTTGATCTTGCAGTTGAAAGGAACTGCATTGATGCTGTGCTTAAGGATATGCAATTGCTTAATGACATTTGCAGCCAAAGCTATGAATTCACAGTGATGCTGCGTAGCCCGGTGATAAACGGTGATAAGAAGATAAGCGTGATCAATGAGGTTATTAAAGGCATGAGCATTAATGAGCTTACTTATGCTTTTATCAAACTGCTGGTGACAAAGGGCCGTGAATCTGTGCTTCCTGAGATAGGAGGAGCTTACATTACACAGTACAATTCATTGAAGAACATCAGGATTGTAAAGCTTACAACTGCCGGCCCGCTTGATGATGGTATGAAGAACGCAATACTGAGCAAGGTGGCCGGCCTAATGCCAAAAGATACAGTGGATCTGAAAACTGAAGTAAACGAAGAACTGATAGGCGGATTTGTGCTGGAGGTAGATGACAAACTGTTTGATGCGAGTGTAAGGAAGAGTCTGAGCGAGATAAGGAGTAAGATCATAGATCATACTTATGAATCGAAGCTGAGGTAAAGGCCTCTCCCAGCCTCTCCAAAGGAGAGGAGATGTGATTACATAATTGTTTTGAATTTTAATTTTTTAATTTTAATTTTTTAATTTTTATATATGGTTGATATTAAACCGGATGAGATTTCGGCGATATTGCGCCAACAGTTGAGCCACACCGACAGCGCAGCGGCACTTGAGGAAGTGGGAACCGTATTGCAGATTGGTGATGGTATAGCCAGGGTGTATGGCCTTAACGGTGTGCGCCAGGGTGAACTTGTGGAGTTTGACAATGGTGTAAAAGCCATCGCACTGAACCTTGAAGAAGACAATGTGGGTGTGGTATTGATGGGTGATTACATGCAGATCCGCGAGGGTGACAAGGTGAAACGTACCAACAAGATCGCCTCCATCATGGTGGGTGACGGTATGGCCGGCCGTGTGGTGAATACACTTGGCGAGCCTATTGACGGCAAAGGTCCGATTACGGGCCAACTGTATGAAATGCCGCTGGAGCGTAAAGCGCCGGGCGTTATCTTCCGTGAGCCTGTAAAGGAACCACTGCAGACCGGTATCAAATCCATTGACGCGATGATACCGATTGGCCGTGGTCAGCGTGAGCTGGTGATCGGTGACAGGCAGACCGGCAAGACCGCGATCTGTATTGACGCGATCATTAACCAGAAAGAATTCTTTGCTGCCGGCAAGCCGGTTTATTGTATTTACGTAGCTATCGGGCAGAAAGCATCTACCGTTGCCGGTGTGATGAAGGTGCTGGAAGACTATGGCGCTATGGCTTATACTACCATTGTAGCCGCATCGGCTTCTGAGCCTGCACCACTGCAGTTCTACGCACCATTTGCGGGCGCTGCCATAGGTGAGTTCTTCCGTGATACCGGACGTCCGGCACTGGTTATCTATGATGACCTTTCGAAGCAGGCTGTGGCATACCGTGAGGTGTCGCTGCTGCTGCGCCGCCCACCGGGCCGTGAAGCTTATCCGGGTGATGTGTTCTACCTGCATAGCCGCTTGCTGGAACGTGCCGCCAAGGTTATCGGAAACGATGACGTAGCGAGGAAAATGAACGACTTACCAGAAAGCATCCGTCACATGGTGAAGGGTGGTGGTTCGCTGACGGCGTTGCCGATCATTGAAACACAGGCTGGTGACGTATCTGCCTACATTCCTACGAACGTGATCTCGATCACAGACGGACAGATATTCCTTGAATCTAACCTGTTTAACTCCGGTATCCGTCCGGCGATCAACGTGGGTATCTCGGTGAGCCGCGTGGGTGGTAACGCACAGATCAAGTCCATGAAGAAAGTGGCAGGTACGCTGAAACTGGACCAGGCGCTCTTCCGTGAAATGGAAGCCTTCTCAAAATTCGGTGGTGACCTTGACGCTGCTACCAAGAACGTAATTGACAAGGGCGCACGTAACGTGGAGATCCTGAAGCAGTTGCAGTTCAACCCTTACCCGGTAGAAAAACAGGTTGCCATGGTGTACCTCGGTACCAACAACCTGATCCGTGAGGTTCCGGTGAAGAATGTAAAAGCCTTTGAAGAAATGTTTCTGATACAAATGGAAGCCAAGCTGCCGGATGTACTGAACGAATTCAAAAAGGGTAACTTACCTGAAGAAGGCATCAACAAGATGGTGAAGCTGGCGCAGGAGCTGATACCACAGTTTAAGTAATTGGATCCCGATAGCTATCGGGAGTAATTAGGAATTTGGATTGTTATTTATACAGCCCCCGGATTTTTCCCGGGGGCTTTTTGTTGGGGCTATGATTTTTTGTCGGGTTCGGCCTCTATTTGCCTGACAAGGTCATTCCAGCGGGCTAAGGCTTCGAGGTCTTTTTGCCGGGTGTCTTCTTCTGATTGCTCCAGATCGTAGTCGGGCAGATCGCCTTCGATTTGATTGTACATATAGTGATTGTTTAAAACCGCGTTGCGCGGTATGGTTAATGATAATTATTTATGTGTTGATTGAAACTCATTTACCAATAAACCCCATCCCTAAGGGAGATCTTATAAATTATCTTATATTTAACTGGACGGAGGGAAATGGGGTTTTGTGCAGTAATTGAGGTTTAGTTTGAGAAAAATCATTGTCGTATTTCCGGTGTTTTTTGGGGTTCATTATCGTATGTTTTAATTGATTATCAATAGGTTATGTTGATGTCATTGTCGTATCATTGTCGTACTATGACAATGGGGGATTTGCGCGAATCGGGGGGCCGGGCTATGGGTACCATCATGTTTGTGTCATTGTCGTATTTCCGGTGTTTTTTGGGGTTCATTGTCGTATGTTTTGATTGATTATCAATAGGTTATGTGGTTGTCATTGTCGTATCATTGTCGTACTATGACAATGGGGGTTTTGGATGGTCATTCGCGAGTTCGATGGGCGATGCCTCCCGATAGCTATCGGGACTATGGGATTTATGCCCCTCACGCAATTTTGCTAGTTCTAATATATGTTATTAGATTTGTTAAAATGTTTTGCATAGCAATTTGGTTTTATTGTATGGTCGTAAGTTATATGTAGATTGTTGCCAACAAATATAGTTGATATTATTGACATTTCCAATTATAATTTCTATGATAGTACAGATTTGCGGCTATCATAGAATTTCTTTTTTGTGGGAAGTGATTGTGTGGGTTGTGTGTTATGGAGTGGGAATTGTGGGGGGTGGGGAGCAACTTACTTTAATTGCAAACTATACATTAATTATTTTGTAGCTGGTAAGTAACAATGCAGAGAAAATGGCAATCAGGAATGCAGAGATTTTGGCAACAAGGAATGCATAGTTTGTAAAAGTAGTTTAGTTTGTAATGTTTTCAAATATTGTTTTACGGTTTTGTAATCTGTAGCTTT
>CAIMDZ010000081.1 GCA_903839875.1 uncultured Bacteroidota bacterium | reverse complement strand
GTTATTAAATTACGTTCAAAGTATTTTTACCTGGTGAAGATGTCAAAATAAATCCTACGAAGTTGGATAGTTATTTTTCTTTTATGCGAGGCGCAAAATCTGCGAATAGCAAGCTATTTAATCCCGATAGCTATCGGGATTGCAACGAAGCAGAAATGGAAAAGAACATTCAAATTGTAGGTTTTATTTTGTCATCTTCACCTGGTTGTTTTAGTTGAGTTTTTAAAGATAAATAAAAAGTGGTTTAATTTTCAAATGGATTAGCAATTTGTACTTTGCAGCCTTATTTTAGTTGTATTTAAAATATTGTAAAAAATGAAAATCGCAATACTCGGCGCCGGGATGGTAGGCAGGACAATGGCCATTGACTTATGTAAAAAATATGATGTTACCTCTTTTGATGTTAGTGAAACCTCTCTGGCTGTACTATCATCCAAAGAACCGGGCATAAAAACAGTAAAAACAGACCTCGCAGATTATTCCAATTATAATAAGCTATTGGCAGAGTTCGATTTTGTAATAACTGCAGTTCCCGGTTTTATGGGATACAATACGCTTAAAGCGGTTATAAAAGCAAAAAAGAATGTAGCTGATATTTCTTTCTTCCCTGAGGATGCCCTTACCCTTGATGCACTTGCAAAGGAAAATAATGTAACTGCCATTGTTGATTGTGGGGTTGCACCCGGCATGAGCAATTATATTATAGGCTACCACAATGCCCGCATGAAGATAGACTCATTTGAATGCCTGGTAGGTGGCCTTCCTGTGCAACGTATAAAACCTTTTGAGTACAAAGCGCCTTTTTCACCCATTGATGTTATAGAAGAATATACCCGTCCCGCACGTCTTATGGAAAACGGGCATATAGTTACAAAGCCAGCGCTCAGCGAGCCTGAGCTCGTAGACTTTGACCAGGTTGGTACATTGGAATCTTTTAACACTGATGGGCTAAGGTCCATCTTATATACCATGTCGCACATCCCTGACATGAAAGAAAGAACCCTCCGCTATCCCGGCCATATAGACCTGATCAAAGCACTGATCAGGGGTGGATTTTTCAGTACGGTCCCCATCAACTTCAAAGGAACCAATATTTCTCCGCTCGATTTTTCTTCGGCTGTTCTTATCAACCAATGGAAATCAAAGCCTGATGAAGATGAATTTACTTTAATGAGCATAAAGGTGAGTGGTATCGAAAATGATCATCCCAAATCATATACCTATTTTTTATTCGACCGGTTTAATGCAAATATGCAATTATCCTCTATGAGCCGTACTACAGGGTTTACCTGCACAGCATCCCTGCATTTAATAATGAATGGGTTATTTACAGAGAAGGGGGTTTTCCCGCCCGAGTTAGTGGGACATAATGCGGATTGTTTTCGCTTTATAATTCAATATCTCAAAGAAAGAGAGGTTGATTATATTGTTACCGAAGGGTAGTAAAGGTTAAATGATCAATAATTTTTAAACCGATGATAAAAAAAGTTCAGGAGCATTTTCCTGGTTCTTTGCTCTTTTCCAGTAGGGTACAGCACTTATCGTCATAAAAAATGTATTATTTGTTGATTTTTGCCATCCCAATGTACATGGTATAGTTTTTATTGTTTGCAGACTGATTATCTTTGATAAGCTTTCTTATTTAAATGAGTTTACCATCATTATCCCTTCGTCGCCCTGTTTTAGCAATTGTGCTGAATATTATTATCATTGTATTTGGTGGTATTGGCTTCAAATATCTGGGCATTCGTGATTATCCTTCTATTGATCCGCCAATCATCAATGTCAAGACCAGTTATGCAGGCGCTAACCCCGATGTTATTGAATCCCAAATTACCGAACCCCTTGAAAAATCTATCAATGGTATTTCCGGTATCAAAAATGTTTCTTCAACCAGTGCGCAGGGCAGTAGTAGTATCAGCGTCGAGTTCAATCTTGGGGTGGACCTGGAAGCTGCTGCTAATGATGTGCGTGATAAGGTATCCCAATCAATTAAAAGCTTACCGCAGAACATTGATGCTCCGCCCGTAGTTACAAAGGCTGATGCCAGTGCCCAGCCCATAATTTCAATGACTGTGCAAAGCAGTACTAAAAACCCAATGGAGCTCACCGATTATGCCGAGAATGTGTTGGTAGAACGGCTCCAGACCATACCGGGTGTAAGTAGCATACAGGTATGGGGTGAAAAGCTTTATTCCATGCGGCTCTGGCTCGACCCTTTGAAAATGGCAGGCTATGGCATCACTTTCCAGGATGTGCAGGATGCCCTTAACAGGCAAAATGTGGAACTGCCCGCAGGCAAGATCGCAGGTTCGCATACCGAACTTTCCGTTCGCACCCTTGGACGTTTGTTTTCCGAGAAAGATTTCAATAACCTGATCATCCGGAACATAGATAGCACAGATATTCACCTCAGTGATATTGGTGAAGCGGTTTTAGGTCCGGCTAACGAAGAATCACAGCTCAAAGAAAGCGGGCTGCCGATGGTTGCCCTGGCAGTCATTCCTCAACCCGGTTCCAATTATGTGGCTATATCCGATGAATTTTATAAAAGGTTTGAACAACTGAAAAAAGATATTCCCAGGGATTTTAAAGTAGATATAGCACTTGATACAACCGCTTTCATTAAAAAATCCATTTCAGAAGTTGAGGAAACGCTCATTATTGCATTTTCACTCGTTATCATCATTATTTACCTGTTCTTCCGCGATATGCTCATCGCCTTCCGTCCTTTGATAGATATACCTGTAAGTCTTATTGGGGCTTTCTTCATCATGTACATCATGGGCTTCACTATCAATATACTCAGCTTGCTGGCAATTGTGCTCGCTACCGGATTGGTCGTAGATGATGGTATTGTGGTCACCGAAAATATTTTCAAAAAAATAGAGCAGGGAATGAATAAGCATAAAGCTGCCAGGGAGGGTAGTGAAGAAATCTATTTCGCCGTTATTTCCACTTCCATCACGCTTGCAGTTGTATTCCTGCCCATTATATTTCTGCAGGGCTTTACCGGCAGGTTGTTTCGCGAGTTCGGCATAGTGGTAGCTGGTGCTGTATTGATTTCAGCCTTTGTTTCCCTTACGCTTACCCCTGTTCTGAACGTGCTGATGACGAAAGATATTCACAAGGCTTCAAAATTCTATACCAAAACAGAACCTTTCTTCCTGTGGATGGAACGGAGTTATAAAAATGGTTTGGGGTGGATCATGAAGCATAGGTGGATAGCATTGTCTGGCGTGGTTATTTCATTCGCTCTTATCTATTTGATAGGGAGGACTATGCAAAGCGAATTAGCGCCCATGGAAGACCGCAGCCGTTTCAGGTTAGCCGTCACTGCCCCGGAAGGGACGTCTTACGATGCCATGGACCACTACATGGACCAATTGGTAGGTATGCTGATAGATAGTGTGCCTGAAAAGCAGGTGGTACTTTCGCTCACCTCTCCGGGGTCGGCAAATGGCGCTGTTAATATAGGTACGGCAAATGTGCGGTTAAGTGATCCTGCTGAACGTAAGCGGAGCCAGGCGCAAATTGTTCAGATTTTGGCAAAAAATTTGCAGAAACTCAATTTCGGCAAGGCGTTTCCCATACAGGAACAGACCATTGCTGTGCAGCGAGGGGGCAGCGCTTTCCCGGTCGTTTTCGTTTTGCAGAATATTGACTTCTCCAAATTGGAAGTAGTGTTACCTAAATTCCTGGAGGAAGCAAATGCCGACAAAACCTTCCAGGGTGTGGATGTGGACCTCAAATTCAATAAGCCGGAATTGTCTATTACTATGGACAGGGCAAAAGCCTCCGACATGGGTATTTCCATTACTGATGTTTCCCAAACGCTTCAGTTTGCATTAAGTAACGGCAGGCTTGGCTATTTTACAATTAGTGGAAAACAATATTCAGTGATTGGACAGGTTTTCCGCGCAAACCGTGACGAACCCGTAGATCTTTCGCAATACAATGTGCGTGCTAAAAACGGCAAATTGGTTTCAATTGATAATATTGTTCAGATAAAGGAATCCACAAGCCCATCCCAGATTTTTCATTTTAACCGCTATAAATCTGCCACTGTTTCTGCAAACCTCGCGCCTGGCAAAACCATAGGCGATGGAATCGCAGCCATGCAGGCTATCTATGCGAAACTTAAGGACCAAAAAGTAATTGACGAAAGCTTTAACTCATCGCTGGCAGGCGCTTCCCTCGATTATGTGGAAAGCTCTTCCAATACTTCTTTTGCCTTCCTCCTGGCACTTGCGCTTATATATCTCATTCTTGCAGCGCAGTTCGAGAGTTTCATGGATCCGCTCATTATTATGCTTACTGTACCGCTTGCACTTGCAGGTGCCTTATTGTCGCTATGGTTATTCGGACAAACACTGAATATTTTCTCTGAGATAGGAATGATTATGCTGATAGGCCTTGTTACAAAAAATGGTATCCTCATTGTCGAGTTCGCCAACCACTTGCGGGAAAAGGGCAGCGAAAAGATGGATGCTGTTATTAACGCCTCCACTATGCGCCTTCGCCCCATTTTAATGACCAGCCTCGCAATGGTTTTCGGCGCCTTGCCTATTGCATTGTCGTTAGGGGCAGCTTCCACCAGCCGCAAGCCTTTAGGTATTGTTATCGTAGGCGGTGTTATGTTCTCATTGATTTTATCATTATTTATAGTGCCTGTTATTTATTCCTTCTTATCCAGGAAGAAGGCCAAGAAGGATGAAACGTTAAACAAACTGGATGAATAATTTAGGTAAATGGTAAGAATAGTTACATCGGTCTTGATTTTGTTTTCCTGCGTATGCCACGCTCAGGAACGGCTTACCTTGCAGGATGCGATTGCAAGGACTTTAAAACGCAACTTTGACATCAATGTCGCCGGTCTTTCCGAACAACAAGCTGCGCGGAACAATACGTATGGCAATGCGGGTTTCTCGCCCAACATTTTTCTGAACGGAACCTATTACAAAAGCCAGAGCAACGTCAAGAGTGAATTAGCGAACGGTAATGCGCAAAACAATCCGAAAGCGCAAAGTACGAGTTATAGCCCCAGCGTTTCAGTTTCCTGGACCATTTTCGATGGCGGAAAGATGTTCCTTATGAAAAAGGAACTGAACGAAATGGAAGCACTGAGCAAGGTGTATTTGAAGGCGCAGATACAAACAGTTGTTTCCCATACCATCCAGATGTATGCACAGGTAGTATTGCAGCAAAAACAGCTTATTGCTGTAGATACTGCATTGGCCCTGGCGCGGGTGCGCATGATGATCACTGAGATGAAGTACGAAACCGGTGCTGGTGCAAAGGTTGATTACCTCCAGGCCCGGGTGGACTACAATGCCCGCCAGTCCGATTCCCTGACCGCCGTATCCAGTTTCACCATTGCAACAGATTCTCTTGGCGTATTAATGGGCGAGAACGAAGACAAGCAATACCTTGTAGATGATAGTCTCGATCTGGATATGAACCTTCAGCCAATTGATAAAACCCGGCTCGAAAATGAAAATATGAACCTGAGTGTTTACCGGCATAACGCCGCCATATCTCATCTGAACGGGCAGATAGCTAAAACCTATTTTCTTCCATCACTGTCCTTTAATGGCGGTTTTGCATTTTCGCATACTAATAATTCTACCGGCTTCGCATTATATAATCAAAGTTATGGCCCTAATGGGACCCTGACGTTCACACTGCCTTTATTTGAAGGTGGTAATCTGAAAAGACAGTCGAAAGTAGCATCATTACAGGTAATGAAGGACGAACTGTTGCTGGAAAAACAAAATACGGTACTCGGCAGGCAATACCGTACTGCATGGAGAAACTACCAGGTATCAGTTGCAGCCTGCAAACTGGAGCATGAAAATATCAGGTATGCCAGGGAAAATCTTATTGTGCAGCAAGCGCGTTTCAGGGTAGGTGTAGCTACCACCCTCGAATCCCGCCAGGCCGAAAACGATTACATTACTGCACTCGAAAGGCTGTACAACGCCGCATACAATCTAAAGATTAACGAAACCCTTGTCCTTGAGCTGGAAAATCAATTGGTAAAGTAATTTTACCTTTTTGAAAATTTTACTTTCACTTCCAGCCCCTGCTTCACCTGCATAATTCCGGTAGTAATGATCGTATCTCCCGCGCTGAGACCCTGTATTATTTCTACAGCATCGTTGGTGCGTGTTCCTGTTTTTACTGTCACCAACTTTGCCTTGCCGCTCTTTATCACAGCTACTTCCTTATCGCGGTCGGTAGGTATTATTGCCTGCGATGGTATCATCAATGCACTCTTATTGTTTTCAAGTGGAATAATGACATGTGTGAAAGAACCAGGACCTAACTTGTGATTAGTATTCTCTACAAGCGACCGTACCTTAATAGTCCTTGTTACTGCATCTGCGCTAGGTTCGATAGCGCTGATTGTCCCGTAAAAAGTATCCAGTCCGCCTGTAATGGTGAAATTTATTTTTTTACCAATCACCATTTCCTCCTTGTATTGGTCGGGAACGGTAAAGTCCATTTTCAAGATTCGTGTTTGCTGCAGTGTAGCAATAACAGTTGATGGAGTTACAACCGCTCCAACACTAATATTTCTAATGCCTATCTTGCCCGGGAACGGTGCATAGATTGTTGTTTTCCTGAGCAACGCTTCCGAGTAAGCAATATCTGCATCTATTGATTGTATCTGGGTAGTGGTGGTTTCATAATCCTGCTGGCTGATACCACCTATCCGCAGGAGCTCGGTCTGCCTGTTCTTTATTTTTATCTGTAGTTCTTTCTGGGCCTTCAGTTTCTGAATTTGTGCTTTTATGTCATCATTATAAATTTTCACGAGCGCCTGCCCTTGTTCCACATGCGTGCCTTCATTAAAAGTAATACTTGTTACACGCCCCGATACCTCCGGCAGAATTTGTATCTCTTCATTAGGCAACAATGTTCCGCTGGCAGAATACTCACTTTGGAAAGGCGCTGACTTCACTACAAATCCTTCAGCGGTTAAGACAGCTTTTTTTTGGGTATTTGTCTGTGCAGGCTCACTATTATTGTTGCAGGAGGTGAAAAAACAAACTAACAAAAGAAAGCCGGATACGAATATTTTTTTCTGATTCATCAAATTCATGATATTAATAGGTTCTCAAATGGAGTTGTAAAGATATAGATTGTTATTATGCTAATTACTGTTTTGTGAATTACAATAAAACACGGGCCAACGCATACGCTAAATGAACTATACTTGTACTTTAAACAAAAAAATTTCAAATGTTGCAGAATGACGAGAATCAGCTATTATCAAAATCATTTTAAGCTATACTTATCAACTTCTAAACTTATCTTTGTAGTGAAATTTGATAATTTTTTAACTTAAAACTGCAATTAAATGAAAATAACTGTAGTGGGTGCCGGAGCTGTTGGAGCTACCTGTGCCGACAACATTGCCCGCAAAGAATTGGCCGAAGAACTGGTTTTAGTTGACATTAAAGAAGGTTTTGCCGAAGGTAAAGCCCTCGATATTTCTCAAACTGCCTCATTACTGGGTTTTGATACCCGCATAATTGGTGTAACTAACGATTACTCAAAAACAGCTAACTCTGATGTTTGTGTTATTACATCTGGAATTCCCCGTAAGCCCGGCATGACCCGTGAAGAACTGATAGGCACAAACGCCCGAATTGTTGAAGGTGTTTGTAAAAGCCTCCTCGAACACTCTCCAAACGCAATAATCGTTGTGATCTCAAACCCAATGGATACTATGACTTACCTGGCCCTTAAATCTACTGGCTTGCCTAAGAACCGTATCATTGGGATGGGTGGCATATTGGATAGCGCTCGTTTTAAGTGTTATCTCCAGAAAGAACTCAATTGCTCTACCAACGACCTGCAGGCTGTAGTAATCGGTGGTCACGGTGATACAACCATGATCCCGCTTACACGTCTTGCTACCCTCAATAGCAAACCTGTTGCTGATCTCATGTCAGCAGATAAGCTGAAACAGGTAGCCGCAGACACTATGGTTGGTGGCGCTACTCTTACCAAATTATTAGGAACATCAGCATGGTATGCACCTGGCGCTGCCGGAGCTGCTCTGGTTGAATCTATCGTTCGCAATGAACGTAAAGTATTCCCTTGCTGCGTTTACCTCGAAGGCGAATACGGCCAGACCGATATCTGTATGGGTGTACCCGTTGTTATCGGTAAAAATGGCTGGGAAAATATCCTCGATTACAAACTCAACGCCGAAGAGCAGGAAGCCTTCAGCAAATCAGCAGCAGCTGTCCGCAACATGAACAGTGTTCTGGATACGCTTGTTACTACTTAATTATTATTTGTCTTAAAAAACTAAAAGATACCATAGCCCACGGTTTTAACCGTGGGCTATAATTGCTGTAAGGCAGTTTATAAAAAATTAGGTTACCATCCAATTTATTTTACACAAGTCCGGATGACTTCAATGTGAACCCACCCCACCCCCCACTGGTTGAAGTCTTCAGACTTCAATCAACCAATAAAACGAAGGTCTCCGACTGGCAGCCCATACTCCACCGCCAAATCAAGCCCAGGCATGGGGGCTGCGGCTCGCTGCACGACTTTGCCGCAGTTACTCAATACCCGATCTGTAACGGTCCCCTCGCACAAATGAATCTTTTTACTCCAACTACCACTTTCCAGGGTATCCGACGGTATTGATGATCTGCCCTAACAGACTGATGATGGAATTGAATGAGATGCAGCCTGCCTCGTACTATTACAGATTTGCACAGAATTATTGTCCGGCCTATCCGCCGTCATCTACCACGGATGCTGTTGCGGTGAACATGTGCGACACATCTGTATTTTTATGTAACGCTACGCCTAAGTTCACTTTTCAGAATTACAGCGCGGTAAACTATATTACTAAAGCTACTATTAATGTGAAGAGCTATGGAGCGCTGATCAACTCCATACCATGGACGGGCAGCGTGGCGCCCTATGGCCTTGCAACGGTTCTTATACCGGCCTTCGAAGACACTTCGTTCCTGCATTATCATTTCGAGGTAGTGGTACCCGGTGACTCAAATCCGTCGAACAACAGCCCGGATTCGATTGTGAAATTGTATGATAAGGAAAATGCAGTGAGTTTGCCATCTATGCAGGACTTTGAAGGTAGCCTGATAAAACTAACCAGGATACATGACTATGATTTAGGGACTGCATTGCCAACCCCCCCCGGCCATGGGATACAGTACGTTAATTACTTTTTCAGGGATACCGTAATTGGCATCACCGGCGCCCAAACCACAGCATGTATGATGCAGTTTGGTTCTTTTAATAATTACTGGTACTACACGGTTATTAACAATTATAATAGTGCTGGCTATTCTGGCATTACGCTTGATTTTGATGCATGCTATGGTGTATGGGCCATGGATACTAACCGAATGGATACAGCAAAAATACTGATCTCGTCGAACTGCGGTACTTCATGGGATACTGTATGGCACCTGGACAGGTCGTGCGCTATAATTACAGATTCGCCCGCTTTTGTGCCTAATAATCCATCCCAGTGGCACCATTATCACCTGGACCTTAGCGCGTATGCCGACAGTAATATGATCTTAAAAATATACGGTGGTCTCAGCCTTACATCCGTTGAACATGGCTACGCCTGGTTTGACAATATACTTGTGAGCGGAACCCACACTTTGCCTGTCGGCAATCAGATGACTGCGGGCAACGATGCGAATGTGTTTCCTAATCCAGCAAAGGAGAGGGCAACGATAGCAATAAATACGGATGCCCCGGTGCTGGAAACAGTTTCGTTATACAATCTGATGGGGCAACAGCTATACAAAACGCAGAAATGGACCGAACAAGGTAGGAATGAATTTGTCATACCGTTAAACATTCTGCCGCCGGGAATTTACCTTGTAAAAACCGAAGATAAAAACAACACTGCACTTCAAAAGATAAGTGTAATGAAATAGGTGGCGCCAGTCGTCAGCAAGCAATTATGAACGAAGTAACCAACTAAATTCATAAAAATGACTATCAAATTAATATGCGCGATGCTCTTTTACGTAGACTGTTGTTCCCGGATGTTAGCAAAGAGCATCCTGCCCTGCTGATATTGCTCGTTCTGTGAATACCTTCACTTTGCTGTGGTTCAATGGTTTTGTTACAGCCAATTCATCGTTCCGGATAAACCCAAGTTGGACGTAGTTTTTTCCATCCCGCCGGAGACATCAGGAAACATCAACACACATCAACACATTCTGCGAAATCCAATAATCAGTTTAAGCAGCGGTTCAGACAAGATCCATTACATCTTAGTCTAATATCCTCCAAATCCCATTACAAAAAATCATCATTCCGGCACTTCAAACTGGGAAATGCAGCCCATAACATATACCCAATTAATCCACAAACACTTAGCCCAAAAAATGAAATCTATCATACCCTCGAAAACGGTCCATCATACTACAGTTGGCTGTCTATCATGTATGCTAAATTTGTTTAATTCAAATATTCATTTCACCTTTGCCTCCTAAAATCAAAAAAGATGCAAACAAATGAAGAATTGAAACGATACATCAGCACCGGAAACGAAGACTTTAACCAGTGCTCATTGAAGCTATACCTGGAAAATTCCAAAAAACGTCTTTTCTCCGACCACTTGCAGGCACTTAGAATGTTCGGTTTCATCAACCATCATATCCTGCAATGCGGGGAAGATGTTTTTGCATTTGTATCAAAGTATGAGCAGTTGTTGGAAGAAGATAATATCACACCCGCTCAGAACCTGTTAGTCTGCGGCGTCGCAATTGAATTTTTAAAAACGCTGACCAGGAAAAGCCATCCGCATTATGAAGACTACTATAAGGATTACGTCAGTTATTTTCAAATGGTAGAGGAAGTGTAGCTGGTAAGTAACAATGCAGAGAAAATGGCAATCAGGAATGCAGAGATTTTGGCAACAAGGAATGCATAGTTTGTAAAAGTAGTTTAGTTTGTAATGTTTTCAAATATTGTTTTACGGTTTTGTAATCTGTAGCTTT
>CAIMDZ010000080.1 GCA_903839875.1 uncultured Bacteroidota bacterium | reverse complement strand
GGTTTTCCGTGGTGTGGGATATGCTGAACTCGCTTTAGCTTAACAACTTCGGTCAAAGGAGCGGCTTAGATTGATAATCAATTAAATTCTCCAAAAAGATGTGTACTAACGGTAGCCCTTTAGGGTCGGGGTTTTCTCGCGGCAATCCTTATAAAAATACTGCATTTCCGACTATGAAAGGTAAGGTCTCCTAAATAAATAGCCCCGCTTTCGCGGGGCTTTTTATTTAGGTATTTTTTTTAGTTGAACTGCTGTTTGCCTGAACGGTCGCTTTCTGTTTTGCCTTAGGCGCACCTGCACCGGTCTTTGATAATATCAATGTTGCCTTATTAAAATCGGCGGCAGTATTTACCACCTCCCTGAAACGCACATAATCAGAAGCAGGAAAGTGTATCTGGGGATAATTCTCAGTAACGGTAACTACGAGTTTATCTCCCAGCTTCTTATCGGCTATTAAGACATAGTCTGAGTTGAAACTCACTACAGGAACGAGTTTTCGGTCCACATATTCGGCCTTCATGCGGCTGACTTCCGGGTTCAGCACCTTGTATCCTTTGGGGATATTAATAGTAATAGTACGCGTAAACGACTGCGGATAGGACAGATCAACGGGTAGCAGTCGTTTTTTGTCTGAATACAACTCTTCGTGCGTGCCTGTAATTGCTCCTAAGTTAAATAAATATTCTTTCCCTGCTTTTTCAACCAGGTGATTGGTATTAACCCTGGCAGTGATCTCCAGTGGCTTACCGGTATTATAGTTTTCAAAGCCTTCGTTGGTAATGGAGTACTTCACAATATCTTTCGGTTTATCGGCAATGGTTACTATCTTTTCCACAAGGTCTTCTTCCTTGTCTTTAGTTTCCAGAACCAGCGCTCTTCTCAGATCTGTTGCAGGGTAGCCTGTATAGGAGTAAGCTATGTCTATCTGCGCGTCCATGTCATCAGTAAAAGTTACACCTGCTGCAATATCCAGGTTATTTTCTTTTGCACTGAGTGCGGTTACCGTTCTGATCTCTGCAAGTGATCCAGTTACTGTTCCTTTCGGTGGTATCAGGCAAAAAATACCCTTGGTTGATGTCAGGGTATATGGCACTACGGGATACCTTAAATAAAGGCTCGTTGGTGAAAGGAATTTTTTCTGGTTAGGAAAGTAAAAAAGATATTCATCCACATTATCCCAGTTCTCAAACTTGCTGTCGAACCGGTGGTTAGTACGGTCTCCCGCAAGGCCAAGCTCATGGTCCACAAGCGCCTGGGTGAAACAGGCAGCATACAGTTTTATATAGCCGGTACTGGTTGCCGCTCTTTTGGCAATCACACTATCCAGCATATCCCCGTTTTCATCACCTATATATGGATACAGCACAATATTATTCTTAATGCCGTTCTCTATCTTTTTGATGTTTGCCAGTTCGTTGCCACTTGCATGCACACCCAGCTCAGTAAGGTATTTATTCACGGCTGCTCTTTCTTTGTCCGTAATCTTGTAGTGTTGATCAAAGATGCTCCTGCCCAGGTCATCCCATGTGAAGAGCCTGTGCTTGTCATTCTGATTAGGGTCAATAAAATTGATGAGCCTGTACTCAGCCCGCATGGTATACAGGTCATAAAAATTATGCGACTCAGGGCGTAATGCCGGAATATCAGATACTGCAATCTCAATATGTCTTCTGTTTTTTATCAAGGTATCATGTGCACTTGGAAACCCGTTATATCCCTTAACCTCGAACACCATTTGTTTTGGGCAGGACATGGAGAAATGGCCACTCAAAACCGGTACTAAAGACTGGTAGGTTTCACTGCCAAAATAATCGCCCGGCCTTATTTCCTTTACCAGCAATTCAATTTCTGAGTTCTTTGTCACCCCTTCCATTGCTATTACAATTTTATAGTGCCCGTATTCGTCCCTAGTCACTTTTATCATTTCCTTTGCAATGTCCTGCACTTTGCCGTTTGGCAGTATGGTCCGCGCCTTAATAAGGGGTACGCGTGTGTTTCTGCCTACAGGAAAACCTATAGTATTAAAAGAGACGATGCCTTTTTCATCCAGTACTTTTACTAAACTGTGCAGGGTATAATACAAATTAGTCTGCCTGCCTTCAAACCTGTAATCAAGGTTAACATCCTGCTGGAGGATAAGGGCAGGCTCATTGTTATATTCCGGAGGCACATCATGAACAATGGGATGAACGGCCCATTCAGCAAGTTTCGGTGTTTGATTCAGTTTCTTTTGCGCGAAAACAGATATGGTTGCCGCGAAAAAAAATAAAAATAATATGGAGGTACGTTGCATAATTTCTTTTTAGTTAGCTGTGAGCACTACTGATTCTTTATAAATATTTTTCAGGTCATCCACCATTTTATTATGGTCGGCAAAATAGTCTGATGCTATGGCTGTTGTATTCAGTTCATATTCCTTGGTTAAGACTATCCTGTTCTTATCAGCGGTGTATGAAATGGAATAATTCCATACCCCGTCAATGGATTTCTTTATTGGCGCAGGCAGCGACTTCACCTTGTAGCCTTTAGGCAGATTCAGCACCACTACTTCCTTGTGTTTGTTTTTGTAATCAAAATAGGCAGGCACCTTGCGGTCCTTTTTATTTACCGCATTATCCTCATAGAAGCGCAGCAAATTCAGGTTTACAAAACATTGCTTCCCTGCCTGGTGCACATAATCATCTACCACGAAATCAGCTTTTATGGTTACATCTCTGTTACCGGTTTCGCTTGCATCAATATCGTACTTGCTCTGTATATACTTGTTCGAACCCCTGCTTGTTATTGCCCTCACCGCCTTTTCACGGTCATCTTCCTTTTTGGTGTATTGCAGCATGTCGCAAAGTTTCCAGGCATCATATCCCTTATAAAATTGTTTTACGGAGCCTGTTATTTTCTTTCCTTCAATGCTGATATAAGTACTGTCTACAGTCACATTTTTATCCGCAGCCTCAAAGGGTATTTTCACTACCTCATATTTGTTATCGTCAATGGCTATCATGGCTTCTTTACCCTGTATGTCGTACCTGTTGCTGCCAAAGGGAAGCAGCCTTGTTGTGCCATCCAGAAATATCCATTGGCCGTTGAGCTTAAGTGCACAGATCATGTGGTTAAATAAAAGGCTCAGTGGAAGGTCGTTATGTTCATAAGGCAACCGGTTTGTACCAACCCATGCATAATGAGCCTCAAGTCCCGCCATGTTGCACATGGTCACTATTATGGCTGCCATATCCTTGCAATCGCCGTATTTTCTTTTTAACACTGTATCAGCGGGCCGTGGTACAAAGCCTTCAAGGCCGTTCTCAATAGCTACATAATGGATATTCTTCATCACCCATTTATAAATATGCTCCGCTTTATCTTTTACTGACACGTCATCTCCGGTAATCTGGTCCACTTTTTTAGTCAGGAAAGTATCCACTTTGAAGTTCTTGTTCCGCACATTAGGGTAAAGGTATTTATAGAGGTCGTCGGCATTATTGGTCAATACCGAATCTTTTTTCGCGCCATCAAGCCTGTAGGAAACAATATACGGTATCACGTGGGGCACATAGTAGTGTATGGACGGTACATTCTCGTATTCCTTAAAGGCAGGTATTTCGGTAGCGGTGAACCTGTAATAGATCTTCCCGTTCTTTTCCTCTTTTGTTTGTTTGATTTTAGAAGTATTTTCTCCTTTTATCACAAAGTTCATCTTCACATATGCAGGGGCAATAACTTCATAAGTTGCACTTGCAACCGGTAAACCAAAATTCACGTCCTGGAACCAAAATGAAGGAATCATATGCATGTTGGTATGTTCAATTGAGTATTTGGTTTCGGTAATTGAGTTTTTCAGTAATCCTGAATAATAGCTCTGCACATAACGCACATCGTCGAAGAACACATAGCTGCGCGGGCTGCCGCTGCCAAAACCACTGCATTTCACCTGACGGTATGTTTTGTACCCTGAAGGGAGGTATGCTAAACCGCTGCAGGAAGTAAGCTCATGGAAATCGCTGTAATCAAACTGATCCCTGTTGTAAGTATTGAGGGCATGGTCTGTGAGCAACAATTTCTCAAGGGTCACATAACTGTTTGCCGCCAGTACGCCATTTTCTTCAGTTATTACCAGTTGTTCGGTAACATTGGTATAGACGGCATGTTCGTTTTTATACCTGTTGGCTATGGTGTCATATTTATCCCTGTCCTGGGCTGATAAGTGAGACAATACAAGCATTGCAGCCGCTATCAGCCACAATTGTTTACCGGGTTCTTTAATGTATTTCATTTTCCGCTTCATTTCCTTCAGTTATTGAGTGCTTAAAAAATCCTTTTAATTGCAGGTGTAAATATAATATAAAAATATTGCTGATAACCGATTCCAAACAGTTTTGCTAATAAAAACCTAAAGTAAAAAAATATTCCGCAACAAGGTACGACGTTATATTATTTTATCTGTAACTTACATTACTAAATTCTCTTATTATGAATTTCAGGCTATTTACACTTGCTATCATTTGCATGTTCCTGAATACAGGAGCATGGGCGTCTGAATTGTTTATACCGATGGACGCAAAATCCCAGGCAAACCACCTGAAAGCCTATGGCATTGCCTACGCAGCCATGCAGCAAGGCATAAAAGTGGACTGGCTGCTTAATTATAAAGGGGGCAGCTTTGCCATGGAAAATGATAAAGGCATAGAGGAGTTATGCAAACAACGGGGTGTGAGCTTTGAGAAAGTGAACAACAAACAATATGCAGCTATTGTAAAAACAGTTACCAGCGCTTCTTTTAACGGACAGGTGGTGAAACTGGAGAAAGCGCCAAAAATAGCGGTATACACACCTACCAATAAAGAGCCATGGGATGATGCGGTGACACTGGCGCTTACCTATGCCGGGATTCCCTTCGATAAAATATATGCAGATGAAGTGCTTGCCGGAGCGCTCGGCAAATATGACTGGCTGCACCTGCACCACGAAGATTTTACGGGTCAGTATGGTAAATTCTATGCGCAATTTCATACAGTAGAATGGTACAAAAAAGATCAGGCTACCATGGAGGCATTAGCTGCAAAGAACGGCTTTAAAAAAGTATCGCAAATGCAACTGGCCGTTGTGAAAAAAATAAAAGACTTTGTAACCGAAGGCGGCAACATGTTTGCCATGTGCTCGGCTACCCAGACATTTGACATTGCACTTGCTGCCGACGGAGCTGACATTTGCTAAGCTGAGTACGACGGTGATGCTGCAGACCCACAGGCGCAAAGCAAACTGGATTTCACAAAGTGTCTTGCTTTTAAAGATTTTAAAGTATCGCTGGATGCCTGGCAGTACAAACACTCGGACATTGATAACACTATGGCTAATTACAGGATAGTGAATAACAGCTATTCTTACGACAAGACTACAAACCGTGCCGTTTATACCAACAATGATGTGTTCACCTTATATTCAGCGCCTGCAAAGTTCGACAAAGTGCCTGCAATGCTTTGCCAGAATCATGAAACGACTATAAAAGGTTTTATGGGACAGACCACCGCATTTCGTAAGGAAGTGCTGAAACCAGGCGTGCAGGTGCTCGCAGATTTTCCGCAATGCAATGAAGCACGCTACATACACGGCGAACTCGGCAAGGGCTCCTGGACATTTCTTGGCGGCCACGACCCGGAGGCATACAGGCATGCAGTAGGTGATGCGCCTACAGACCTGAGCCTGCATCCCAACTCTCCCGGCTACCGCTTAATTCTCAACAACGTT
The DNA here is from genome assembly GCA_903839875.1 of uncultured Bacteroidota bacterium. Lineage (GTDB taxonomy): Bacteria > Bacteroidota > Bacteroidia > Chitinophagales > Chitinophagaceae > Nemorincola. The sequence goes on along the minus strand of CAIMDZ010000080.1, from coordinate 5,674 downwards.
CTTTTCCCTGCTGTTAAAAAGGAACAGGTCCCAACAGTAGTTATGAATAGCGCTGTAACAAAGGAAGACAAAGTAACAATACCATATGGAGTTGAAAATGTGGTGATGGTTAAAAAAATCAGTATCTACCCTAACCCAACTGACAACGAACTGATCATCTCTCTCTCAGAAGGTAATATAACAAAGGTCTCCATCCAGAATCTCGCAGGCCAGGAAATGATCAACCGGTCATTCAACAGCGGCAAAGTAAATGTAAGTATCAAAGACCTTGCACCCGGTATGTACCTGATAAAGGTAAATGGTGAATTTGCAGGGAAGGTGGTGAAGGAGTAGTGCAGTGCGATTAACATGCTCACGCGGTATAGATCAGTGCAAGTAAATGGTTCACGCAAAGACGCAAAGACGCGAGTAATAAATTTTTGGTAATAAACGCTTTATTAAGTTGCTAAGCTCGCAAAGCCCCTAATTATAAATGCACTATTTTACCCCGTTTACATTATAATATTCTCACGTGAAGGCGCAAAAGATAATGCTCCTAATAAGTTTTTAAAGTCGCAAAGATTTTTTATAGCAATTTAAACGCAAATTGATTCCAAACAAAAAAGCCATACTCCTCAGAGCATGGCTTTTCAAATATTTATCCTGTATTACAATTATGATATCCTCTCCATCTTTGCTAAACTTGCTACATTTAGTCACTCAAAATAATGGATCACAATCAACAAATGAGGGTGATTCTTTGTCTTGATTTTCTACCAGGTTGTGTTCTTTTAAATAGGTCATCCATTTCGTTCTAAAATAAGGGGTGAAAACCCAGGTGCCCCAGCCTATTTCTTCGTTTTTATCCGGCAGTCCCAGCTTTGTTCCAAATTCTGCTTCGAGCATTTTGGCCACAGCAAAAATCCCTGTTGACCTGTCAAGCAAGTTGCCGCCTACAAAGGCAGGTGTCAAATCGTATTTCAGAACTGCATAAACTTTTGTGTAATCAAGCTTTCCATTTCTTGTCCAAATATCTATACCCGCTATTTTCAGATAGTACCTGTACAGGGCAACTTCATTCATTGCATGGTAATTTTTCAAAAAAATATCCAGGTCACGTTTTGAATGTATATATTCTGCCGGGATTCCGAAGATTTCCTGTATTAGCTGATTCCTTTTTGAAAAATCGTTGCCATCTGCAAGGGAGAGATATTTCAATGCAACCGGTAACTGGCTGTATGTTGCCTGCAATGCGATTTTCGCTATTTGCTGCTTCTTTTCATTTGTATCGAGCGTTGAATGAAATGTGAGTAACAAAGTGTCTTCTATTTTTTCGATGACCGGCTCAGTCCGCATAAAATCAGCCGAGGTACGCTTTCCCTTTTTATCGTGTTCGGCTAAGTTTGTCACATCGGGTTTTCTTTTTTGTTCCAATCCAATCCAATAGGACTTCGTTATGATTTTTTCAATTGCTTCTTTTATCTCCGGATCTTTTGTCCGAAAGTTTAGCTTTTTCAGTGCAGCAATGGTCTGTGCATCAGCATATGTGAATTTGCACAGGTAGCGAGAGGAACTACCTATAATTTGCAAACGACTAAATAAGGTAGCTTTCTTCAGGTAAAGTGCAAGTTGCTTTTCGTCTGACACTATCGAATGCCAGTTCTTAGAGTAGAATTTATCCAGTATTCGTCCCATGGAATAGGTGCTGCCCCAATTCGACTCATAGATAACCGCATAGTACTCCAGCTTGGTTATATTGGATGGAGTAAGTGTGGCAATTAGTTCATTCTCCTTTTTATATCGTTGAGCAAAGGTTATGTCTTCGCGCCGTAAAGAAGCAAGAGATGAAAGCAGATCATTACCTCCCTTATATTCAATATGATTATCCCTGCAATACCGAGTCAGTTTTGATAGCTGTTCAAGTGACTGTTTGGGGAACGTAGGCAGACAAGAGTTAACCTGACTGATTTCATCCAGCTCGTCATTCAACGTTTTGATAGCGTCTTCATTTGCTTCTGTCAGCCTTACAAAGGCCGCACGTGCCGATACACAATTTGTATCGTGCAACTGCAGGTACAACTTGTATGCATCACGGAAATTGAGCGGAACCCGAACGGTATTTTCAAACCGGTTGGTGCTGGGATTCCATTTATAGTCCAAGTAATGCGTAAGCCAATATATTGTGTATTTTAGCCGCACCGCACCATCATAATCATTTTCAATATGATACGTTATATTATTTTTCCAGTCAAACACACCTACCGCCGTTCCGGTAAGTAGCTGTATTAAATGAATGTACTTTTCGCCCTTATCACCATCAACAATGATCCGTCTCCTGTTCTTCAACAATTCCTTTGCAACTACAACCATTGCATACGGATCATGAGCCCTGATCTTTGCCAGTACGTCAGTTTTAGATAACCATTCATTGCCAAGAATCGCATTTCTTGCTAGTTCCAGTTTGCTTTGTTCAGGCTCATAAAGTGATCTTAATTCATAATTTACCGACCTGTTTTCCAATGGTGTTATTAGAAACGCACCGATGCTGCTGTCAAAGTAAATTTTGGGAGCAAGGTTCAATGCTCTTCGGTATACATCCCTCAGCCCACGGGAATCTTCCACATCAATCTCTGATTTAAGGAAAAGAGAATTTTCAAGTATCAGCCCCCTGGCAACAGCGCCACTAGTTGTCATGTGCCTATGCCAGCCTACAGCTTCCTTCACCCTCGTGGTGTCATTTATATGTTCGAATAGTTTGAATAAGGCACCCTTGTTGCCTTTGCATACGTTGTCCCCAATCGCATAGATCTCCCAGGGATAATCTGCATTCTGGGCATGAAGGCCACTGCTTCGACATAACCAAAGGCATAGCAAGATCAATATTGTCACACGTAACTTCACCAGCGCAAAAAGTCATCAGCAATTTATTTCCTCAAACAAATTACAAAATGATCGCAATAAAAAAAGCCACACTCCTCAGAGCATGGCTTTTTAAATAATTATCCTGAAATTGATTTACGATATCTTCTCCACCTGGCTGTAGTTTAGTTCCACAGGCGTAGCGCGGCCGAAGATCTTTACTACTACCTTCAGTTTCTTCTTCTCGTTGTTTATTTCTTCTACCGTACCGTTGAAGTCGTTGAATGGTCCGTCCACTATCTTCACGGTTTCACCTATGATGTAAGGATCAGCATAGCCAATGCCAGCTTCGCTCACCTCATCCATCTTGCCGAACATCTTGTTCACTTCCGATTTACGAAGTGCAGTAGGATGTTCTTTCCCGAGGAAGTGTATCACACCGGTCACATTCTTTATCGCGTGTATGATGTCGTCAGTCAGTTTGCCGTCATTGGCTTCCAGCAAAATATAGCCGGGGAAAAGCGTTTTCTCGCGCAATACCTTTTTCCCGTTCAGCACCTTGAACACCTTCTCAATCGGACAAAGTATCTGCACCACTGAATTGGTCCAGTTATTGATCTTCACCTCTTTATCCAGGTATTCCTTTACCTTTCTTTCCTTACCGCTGATAACGCGTATCACGTACCACTTGGTTTCCTGCGCAGGCTTTGCTGGCTCCTGGTTAACCGTTTCGATGATTGTCTCCATTATTTACCCAGTATGTTGTAAACAAACTTCATAACAAACTCCGTTACTATATCCATACCTGCTATCACCGCCGTTACAAGGGCAAGTGCTACAAGCACGATAACAGTAGTCTGCTGCAATTCTTCCCATGTAGGCCATGACACCTTATGCAACAGCTCGTCATAAGCTTCCTGTATGTAAGTACCAACTTTGCTCATAAAATTCAACCGGCTAACTGTTTTAAACGCTCACCGGATTTTTTAAAAAATGAAAAAATATTTTTACTAAATTTTTTATCGACAATAACGAGTCCTAATTCCAAACCACCAATTCCAAATTCCCAAAACAACAGCACGGGCACTAGGATTCGAACCTAGATCGAAGGTTTTGGAGACCTCTATTCTGCCGTTGAACTATGCCCGTATTTCAGTCGAAAGTCGTTAGTCGAAAGTTAAAAGTTCACTCATTATCAAAAACAGGGGAAGCTTTCTACTTTCTACTATGTACTTTCTACATCTTCAAAAAATCAAAAAGTCAAAAAGCTAACCTTTTTGACTTTTTGACCGGATGGCAAAGGTAATTAAAAGATTTATAAAAAACGAGAAAAATATTGCCACAGAAACTTACCTGCGCTTCATGTCTACCATATTGTAAATATCACCGACACTGTCCACTGGAGTATTACAGACATACCATTGAGCCGAATCAATGGGGATCATACGCCTTTCGAAGTGCATAGCGCTCGCACCTTTTATTAAGGTTCTGACATATATATTATCCCCCTTTTTGAAATAATGAAAATAATAATCATGTTGATGCCTCCTGTTAAATTTGAACTGCCTGAAAGACAGGTAATATTTATTGTTGTACGTGACGAGAAAATCATTTTCACCATAGTCATTCACCACGTCATCCTTTTGTTTTCCGTCATATAAGGTTGTATATTTTTGCGTATTCTTAAATAAGTCAAGGTCATTCTTTCTGCTAATTGTGTTCACACTTATCCCAAATTCTATTTTTGCTTTCACGGCAACCAGCGGGCTATCGGCCGTAACATAAACAGTATTGGCATTCCACAGTAATAGGTAGTCTTTATTTAATTTCCAAAGCGCTACCAGGCCAAGTGATATAAGGCCGATGGAAGCAAGCGTGATGATCAATATCTTTCTTTTCAAGGGAATTCAGAATTTCAGATCCTTTAAAACTACAACGACAGATTGGATAGGGAAGATTACGATTTTATTTCAATCCCAGTTTTCAGAATTTCTTCTACAAACGGGTCTATGTCAGGGTTAAAATCTTTGGTGTTGTAGGTACGAGGCTGAATATTCAATTTAGGATACCTGATCATTATTCGTGAGAACAATTTGGTGTCCTCAAACCCAATGCCAATAAATTCGTCTGCAATAAACGCCACGTCTATATCACTCCATATGTGTTGTTTATTTTTGGCATATGAGCCAAATAATACCACTTTATTCAAATGGAGTCCAGTGCTTTTTATCTCACCCATTATTTTTTTTAAATGTTCTATTACAGACTTTTGAGTAAACATTTTCTAAGAGTATCTACCTGGTCAAGAATTATTTTTGTTTGCACTGCTTTATATTTCTTATACATTTCATTCTTATAGTCGGGATACCTCCTTTCTAATTGAAACTGATTCATGTTAAAAAAGAAGTTTCTGTCTTCTTCCGAAAGTTGAAGTTTTGTTTTGTCAACTATTGTATTTAGATTATGGATTTTGGGTGGCGTATTAACTGTATTATCCTTTACCCAATGAGCCTTACACAACTTCTCCAGTACCAAATGAGCAAAAAACAAAGCATGCAGGTAATCTTTTGATTTATACATGTTTTGAATGGCCCGCCAGTCTTTCTTTGCAGTGTCTACCCAGTATTTTATATGCTCTTCCTTTGTCAGCATTAATACTGCAAAATTATAAAATAGATTGATACCGATACAGTTCTGTAGCTGGTAAGTAACAATGCAGAGAAAATGGCAATCAGGAATGCAGAGATTTTGGCAACAAGGAATGCATAGTTTGTAAAAGTAGTTTAGTTTGTAATGTTTTCAAATATTGTTTTACGGTTTTGTAATCTGTAGCTTT
>CAIMDZ010000079.1 GCA_903839875.1 uncultured Bacteroidota bacterium | reverse complement strand
TTTTACAGCATTAGCAAGCGTATCAACGCCTTTTTTCATCTTATTTCTCGCTTCGATATCGAAGAAAATCTGTTTAGACATATTGATTTAATTTGAAAATTTGAAAATGGATCAATTTGAAAATGTAAATAAACTAACGGAATAACCCGGCAGCATTTTATTTTTCAGATTAGATAATGGCAAGGATATCACCTTCACGCATGATCAGAAGGTCTTGTCCTTCGATCTGGATCTCGGTTCCTGCATATTTACCGTATAAAACAGTGTCACCCACTTTAACGGTTACAGGTTCGTCTTTTTTACCAGCGCCGGCAGCTACGATTGTTCCACGCTGTGGTTTTTCTTTTGCAGTATCGGGGATAATGATTCCGCCTGCAGTTTTTTCTTCAGCAGCGGCAGGCTTAACAATTACTCTGTCGTGCAGAGGAGTAACGTTGAGTTTTTTTGCCATACGTTATAGGTTTTAGTTGATTGAGTTAATAATGTAACTACCAGTACTCGATTATTATGCCACCCGGTCAATTCAGGTCAAATTTTCAGCATTCGGGCCTGAATCAGTTCCAGGCCTGCCTGTACTGGCAGAAACGGCGGCAAAGATGGGGGAAGTTTTTGAATTAGCGGGTGCCAAAATTGCATAAATGCTCCTGGCTGATTGGCAAAGTAAATTACCCCCACCAGAGGTGGGGGTTTTATTATGAATACAACCCCCTACGGGGGTATATTAGAACAATAGATCTTGTGTACCGTCTTCTTTACGATCCTCTCCTTCCTGATACTTCACGTAACGCTTTATCTTTTCCTCATCTAGACCTACCGTACTGACAAAATACCCGCGAGACCAAAAGTGGTTCCCCCAATAAGGCTTTTTCCGAAGACTTGTATAACTCTTGAAAAGCATGATCGCTGTCTTGCCTTTCAATATCCCCATGAACTCCGACACACTCATCTTTGGCGGAATACTACATACCAGATGAACATGGTCAGGTTGCACACTTAACTCCAACACTTCTACTTCCTTCCACTCACAGATCGCTTTAATACGATCTTCCACCGCATCGGCAACCATATCCTTCAAAATCTTGAAACGATACTTTGGCGTCCACACTATATGATAGACGCAGTAGTAAAATGTGTGCGACAGCTTGCGATACTTTGGCATACCCAAATATACTAGCTATCGCATTTACTCCTGACCACCGCCTATGGCGGTGGTTTTAATAACCATAATAAAGACGACCCTTTCAGATGGAAAGGGTCGGTTAAAATGGTTCTTCTACTCATTTTCTGAAGAACGGTCTGAATTGGGCGTGCTTCCACTTCCTATTGCTGAACCACGAGGCTACGCTGTGTATTTACCACGGCACCTACAGAATTGATCAGGTTGGATGGAATTTTGTTCTTTTGAGCACCCGCAACCAGGTCTAGAATGAATTCATCAAAATCGGTGCTGGCTGCTTTTCCATTCATTCGGTTGTTTTTTGCCGGATTATGTGCGGAAGCCATATCATCCCCTGTATATTTAAAATTTTTGGCACCGGTAGCCACACAGAAAAAATCTGTCAGATTTCCACTTAATTCGGTAAAACCTGAGGTATTACCTGCCGTTACTTCTGCCACTAATACTTTAAAGAACCCATTCAGTTTCGGGTCTGCTGCAATTACAAAAATCGTACTGTCAACCACCGAACGGATACCCAGTCTGCCTTTCTCGATCATCACATTCGCATGTGCAGGATCCGACACAAGGGTAGTACCCCCTAAAGAATCATATAAGGTGGGTGCCGCAACCGTTGTTGCATCGCTTGTTTTTTTGCAGGAAATAGTGAATACCGTAACCAGGGAAACGAAAAGGAATAGTACTAAGGATCTTGTTTTTTTCATAGTATTTGATTTTAGGTTTATAAATTTTTCTTGAGATAAGTATATAATTGATAGGTTTTCGAATCGGAAGCAACGGGACAGCCACTCTTGAGTTCTTCTTTACCAGGCAGGTATCTGTTTGCTTTATAACC
>CAIMDZ010000078.1 GCA_903839875.1 uncultured Bacteroidota bacterium | reverse complement strand
ACGCAGATAATGATAAATATCGCCCGCTATTTCCTGGTGAAACCGGTTAGGAGCGGGGCTCATTTTGAAAATTTTCCCCTTAATTAACTCTACACGTTCTTCAAACCGCCACTTAAAATAGTCGGCATACGTGTAGCTCTTATTTAAATCAAGATCAGCGAATTTCATGATGTAAAAATAATTCAAAAAACATTTAAAATAAGTGTTAATTCTGGTCCACCCCCTCTTACTCATATCCACTGTTTTCCATTCGTCCCTAAGCTGCGGTTGAGGATATTGTTCCGCGTCTTTTTCTATTTACGGCCTGGCAATTTTTGTCGCTAATATAATTATTTATGGAATATGCAATGTTACTTTTTCGTTCCTATTTTTGTAAAATGCAAATTGAATCTCCTTCTAAATAAAGGCAGTGAATAAAGTGGAGGATGTATATAAGATGTTGTTTTGAGGAAAGCTATGCTTCTCCATTTATCATTAAATTGTAGCAACGACTTTTGCTAAGATTGATCATTAAATTAAAAAAACACTGACCACCATCCATAACATACACTGGCTTACTTCTCCATTGCATGTCTAGGGTTCGGCAAAAGCAGTTGACCCAAATTACCTTTTCACCCTTAGGAGAAACTGCCACAAAAAATTGACACTTATATTTGGTAATGTCAATCGAGTAAATTTTTTGTTCAATATTTAAGTCTATTATGCATTTTTCAAGCAATTGTTGTGCCTGGAATAACTCATTCCTTGTGAGCGTTGAGTTCTTGGAACCCTTTGGAAAATGATTTTCTGCAAGAGTGCTCGTGGGATGAAATCGCAAAATCACACAATTTGAACTATCTAGCCCTTTTGCAAATAAGCAGTTGGAGTATATAGAAACCAGAAACATGCATAGTAAAAGTCGCTTCATAATTTGGAATTTAGCTAATACTCTCAAGTCGCATCTTTTGCACTGGTTCCCCGCTTAAACTTTATGCAGAAAAAGCGATTAGCTGCCAATTTTGCCAACCAGCCCCTTACTCTTGCCGGTATCATTAATGCGAACTCGTCTTTGCTTCACCCCTTTTTGTTTGGCGATAAATGCTGTTACCCTTTTTTGATCTTCATCTGTCATTTGCCTGTTTTCAAAATAAAAGTCAACGTTTAAAGGCTCTTTGATTAGTCCCATGATTTTCGCCAATGATATCTTTACGTTTTGCAACACGTTTTTTAGCGGCAGCACTTGTTTTGGCTGCTTTCGCTTTCTGAGCCTTAATAAAATCACTTATTGCCTTCGATTCGTCTTCGGTCAAAGACCTCCCCTGCTCACCAATAAAGTCAACATCAAGCTCTATTCTTTTTTTCTTCATAGCAACTTAAAGATACGAAATTATTGTTACAAATCCATTCCCGGCCTCCTCCTCATCTCCTTCTTTATCCCCTCTTTCTTCTTACTTTCCAAGCGCTTCTCTTTAGCCTCTTTTGATATTTTGGTAGGCTTCCGTTTCTTGGGTTTTATCAGACTTTTGGCAACCAGTTCTTGCAGCTTGGTTTGAGCTACCAGTTTGTTCTCGAGCTGTGAGCGGGTTTCGCTGCTCTTGGCGTGCAGGTTGCCGTCTTTGTTTATTTTGGTCTTTAGTTTTTCCTGTATCAGCGCCTTTTCTTCATCAGTAAAAAACCGCGACGAAGCCACATGCCACAGCGCCTCAGCCATGGTTTCCACCTTGTTCACATTCTGGCCGCCACTGCCACCGCTGCGGGCAGTCTTAAAAGATATTTCAGAAGAAAGGTCGTTCACGGTGCAAAAATACAAAGCCCTGCTCTATAGCAAACTATTATTTTGTGATTATCATTAGCTTATTCATCAGGGGGTATATCCTTAAATAGTTCTGTAACGTCTAATGAAAATCCCGGCAAAACTGTAGAAGTTACTTTATCGCCTGCAAGCAGATAGGGCGATTCATGAAACAGGCCATCTACTAATGTATATATCCGCATCCACTGGTTTTGCGGACTTACGACCCAATATTCTTTTACGCCTGCTTCTTCGTAAATTTCATACTTCCTTCTTAATTCCTTTGCATTATTGCCAGGGCTAAGAACTTCCACTACAATTTCAGGCGCGCCTATACAGCCTCTGTCATCTAACTTAGATAGGTCGCATACAACACAAACATCAGGCTGCAGTACAGTAACAATATTTTTATCGTTTTTTGATTTTCTGGGTATTCGAACATCAAAGGGTGCAGTATAAGCCTTACAAGCCCGCTTTTCAAGAAATACACGCAGATAATGATAAATATCGCCCGCTATTTCCTGGTGAAACCGGTTAGGAGCGGGGCTCATTTTGAAAATTTTCCCCTTAATTAACTCTACACGTTCTTCAAACCGCCACTTAAAATAGTCGGCATACGTGTAGCTCTT
>CAIMDZ010000077.1 GCA_903839875.1 uncultured Bacteroidota bacterium | reverse complement strand
CCCACAACAAATATTTCAGCACATTGGATGAATTGCTTTGTGTCATAAAGAAACAAATGGAAATTTGGAAAAAGCCTAACGATGAACTAAGAAAATTATGCTGCATTATTTAAGACGCTGTGTATATAAGCCAATTGGTGCACCAGTTTCCCTTTGTAATAAGCGACCTTCGCCACCATGCGTCCTTTCTCATTATAAGAGTAGACTTCGCTGTCAAATATTACCGGATGCCCTGTGCCGAAGCAGTCTTCCCCAGTATCATTGACCAGTTGCTCCATAAGTTGTCCCTGTGTATTGTAGTTGCAGGATGCGCGGCCTATTATCTTTCCCTTATTGTTTTTTAATACCCGGATCGTAATTCTGCCATCTGTTGTTCTTACTATATTTTCTGTTCCGGTTAGTTTACCATTTACGTAAAAATAGATCGTAGTTAAATTGGGTTCATAGGCAAATTCTTTGTACCGGCCATACACCGATGTTGGTGCAGATTGATTGTTGCCGGACGAGCCGTTGGGCTTTAAATAGCCCTGTGCATTTGACCTGGGATAGGTTTTGATGTCTTCTCTTTTCAAACTGCCATCCGGGTTGTAAGTGTAGGAGATATCTGTTAAGAGCTCATTGCCGGGATTGGCAAAATATTTGTAAGACACTATTCCGTACGGCCCCTGGATGTACTTTATTTCAAAAGTCACCTTAGTGTTGTCCCACCTGAAATCCGCAGGCAACTGGCGGGTGTCGCTTGCATTATCGTTGTATATGTATTCCCTTTCCTGGTATGATTTCAGACTTACTATCTTCCCGTTTTCATAACCATAAACTTCTTTTGCTTCCACCTTATCTTTATTATAGTCTCTCCTGCTAAGTATTTTTCCGTCCGGGCCCACAGCGTACGAATGCACCAACGTATCCAAAGAAAAAGCCTTAATTACCTTTACCCCTTTTGCATTCTGAAATACTTCAGGATAAATTTCTTCCTGGGCATTTGCAATGCCATGAGCGAAAATAATAATGATCAGGATGTATTTCATTGGAAGTAACTGCCTGGTGGCATTACACAAAGATACGGAAAACAAAACCGCCCCGACGAAGTCGGAGCGGTCTTTATACTTTATACTTACGACTAAAGACTTACGACTAACGACTAATTAATGTGCATGCGCTTTACCTTTTGTCTTTGCTACTACTTCCTCTTCAATATTACGTGGAGCAGGAGCGTAGTGACTGAACTCCATCACTGAAGTAGCGCGGCCTGAAGACAAGGAACGAAGCTGGGTAACGTAACCAAACATTTCGCTCAATGGCACTTTAGCCTTGATGATCTGCAGGTTGTTGCGGCTGTCCATACCTTCCAGCATAGCGCGGCGGCGGTTAAGGTCACCGGTTACATCACCCATGTACTGGTCGGGTGTAGTAACTTCCATTTTCATGATGGGTTCCAGAATTACAGTCTTTGCTTTTTTGCCTGCCTCACGGAAGCCTGATTTTGCACACAATTCGAATGACATAGAATCAGAGTCAACCTGGTGGAAAGAACCATCGAAAATACGGATACGCATGTTTTCTACCGGGAATCCGGCAAGCGGCCCTGTTGTCATGGATGCTTCAAAACCTTTCTGGATAGCAGGGATAAATTCACGTGGGATAGAACCACCGAAGATTTCGTTAATAAACTGGTACTGACCTTTACCTTCCTTCAGGAATTCTTCATCAGCAGGCCCGATCTCAAATTGAATGTCGGCGAACTTACCACGTCCGCCGGTTTGCTTCTTGTATATTTCGCGGTGTGTTATCTTCAGTGTAAAAGCTTCTTTGTAAGCAACCTGGGGAGCGCCCTGGTTGATCTCTACCTTGAACTCACGACGCATACGGTCTATGATGATCTCGAGGTGCAACTCGCCCATTCCGCTGAGGATGGTCTGGCCTGTATTTTCATCGGTCTTAACGCGCAGTGTAGGATCTTCTTCTACCAGCTTTGCTATAGCCATACCCATTTTATCAATATCCGCCTGTGTTTTTGGTTCCACAGCGATGGAGATAACGGGTTCAGGAATGAACATGTTTTCCAGTGTGATGGGGTGTTTTTCATCACAAAGAGTATCACCTGTTTTAATTTCTTTAAATCCGATAGCCGCGCCGATATCACCTGCTTCGATGAAGTCAATCGGGTTTTGTTTGTTGGCGTGCATCTGCATGATACGGCTGATACGCTCGTTCTTACCTGAACGTGTATTGAGCACATAAGAACCTGCATCCAGGTGGCCTGAATAGCACCGGAAGAATGCGAGACGACCCACGAAAGGATCTGTCATGATCTTGAATGCGAGGGCAGCAAATGGTTCCTTGGCATCGGGTCTGCGTTCAATTTCTTCACCTGTATCCGGATTTGTTCCTTTTACTGCTGCAACGTCGAACGGAGCAGGGAGGTAACGGATAACGGCATCAAGCGCTGTCTGAACGCCTTTGTTTTTGTAGGCTGAACCGCAAAGCATGGGTACAATGCTCAGGTCAATAGTAGCCTTACGTATTGCTTCATGAATTTCCAACTCCGAAATACTGTTTGGATCAACAAAGAATTTCTCCATCAGGTGATCGTCGTACTCAGCAACAGATTCAACAAGCTGTGCACGCCAGTACTCCACATCTTCCTTCATATCTTCAGGAATCGGCACTTCCTTGTAGGTCATACCCTGTGTAGCATCGTCCCAGATAATACCTTTCATCTGCACCAGGTCAACTACGCCTTTGAAATTATCTTCTGCGCCAATAGGCAATTGCAGCGGCACTGATTTAGCGCCGAGCATATCACGCACCTGCTGAACCACCATAAGGAAGTCGGCGCCAACGCGGTCCATTTTATTTACAAAGCCTATACGGGGAACACGGTAACGGTTAGCCTGGCGCCAAACTGTTTCAGATTGCGGCTCAACGCCGTCAACTGCTGAGAATAAAGCAACAAGTCCGTCGAGCACACGTAATGAACGTTCTACTTCGATAGTAAAGTCAACGTGGCCGGGAGTATCAATGATGTTGAATTTGTATTTTTTAGATTCCGGTAATGGCTTGCCCTGAATCATAGGGAAATTCCAGAAGCATGTAGTTGCTGCAGAGGTGATTGTAATTCCGCGTTCCTGTTCCTGCGCCATCCAGTCCATTGTTGCAGCGCCTTCATGCACTTCACCAATTTTGTGCGTAACACCGGTGTAATAAAGGATACGTTCGGTCATAGTGGTTTTACCGGCGTCTATGTGTGCCGCGATTCCAAAATTGCGCTGTAAGCGTAAATCTGCCATTTTTTATTTGATTATATTGTTTAAATTTTAAAATTGAGGTGCAAAGGTATGGAGAAAAAGTCAGAATTGGACACACATGAAATGTGAAAAAATGGTTTTTTTGTTAAGTTATTTTTCGGTTAGCAATGTTGGTTTCTCAGATGGACATTTTTTTGTGGATAACTCATTTTGCCAATCTGCTGTAATGCTTTTCTATGACTCATATTTGTATTTGTTATTGCCTTCCGAAAGTCGTCGGGACAGGCTATCGTTTGAACTCATTTTCCTATAAACCCCGGCCCTGAAGGGAGGTGCTGTTGGTGACCCATATTTTTTTGGACTATTTTAACTTAGGTAATGGTGTTATATATTAATATTTTGTTTTATTGTTAAGTTATTTTTCGGCTGGCAATGTTGGTATCTCAGATGGGGTAACATTTTTTATGTGGATAACTCATTTTACTAATCTGCTGAAATGCTGTACTGTGGCTCATATTAATATTTGTTCATTTCCCCATTGTGACCCCATAGATGCCGTCTATGTGGTGAGCTGACGGGTTTTATGTTGTTAATTATTTGATGTATAACTGTTCTAATTATTAGTCTAAAGTTTAAAGTCTAAAGTTCGCGAGTGTTGTTATATATTAATATTTTAGTTTATTGTTAAGTTATTTTTCGGTTGGCAATGTTGGTATCTCAGATGGGGTAACATTTTTTATGTGGATAACTCATTTTACTAATCTGCTGAAATGTTATACTATGGCTCATATTAATTATTCTTCGTTACCCCATTGTGACCCCATAGATGCCGTCTATGGGGCGAGCTGACTTGTTTTATGTTATTAATTACATTATACATAACTATTCGAACCATCATCCTTATTGGTATTGTACCGGCTACGTCTGGCTGGGTACCACCTATACTGAGAGAAAATCAACTTGTAAAGGTAGGATAAATATTTTACATTACAAAATTTAAAATTTATGATAGTACACATTTGAGCCTATGACAGACGCGGTTGTGTTTATGATAAAAAGTTTTTTTGGCGGTAAGTGGTTGAGGATTACGTGAGTATATGTTATGGGTTTAGTATCCCACATTGAAGTGGTTTGGTTGGGGTATTTTGTGGTGGGTGGTGGAAGATATTAGTTGTGGTTTATATGTTATTCGGAAGCGTACCACCGCAGTTTGCGGGGCAGGCAGCTTTGGTAATTTAGGACGAAGCGGATGCGACCAGTGGGGACTAAGATTTATTGGATTAGAAGATTTTAGGATGCAAGAGCGTGAATGAATAGCATATAGAAATTAATGCTTATTCTATTTCAATGCCATCCTTTAATATTTCTTCCACAAAAGGATCTTTATCGGGGTTAAAATCGCGGGTGTTATAAGTGCGTGGCGATATCATGAAAAAAGGCTTTTGGATCAGCGTTTTGCCAAAAAGATCAAAATCATAAAAACCGATACATTTAAAATTATCAGCAACAAGCGCCACGTCAATATCGCTCCATTTATGTTGCGTGTTCTTTGCGTATGATCCATACAGCACTACACCTTGTAGGTGGAGTCCGCTATCATTTACCTGGCGAACAAACCGGCGAACTTTTTCTATTGCAGTTTTTTGAGTAAGCATTTTCTAATGGAATCAACTTGTTTTAAAACCAGTGTTGTTTCTTTAAGTTTATATATGTTTGTTATATAGTCAGGGTATCTGCCTTCTAATTGGAAGTCATTCATCTTACCTAAAAATAACCGTTCATTTTCATCAAATGATTGGGATGTCTTATCAATAATTATCAGCAGATTATGGATTCCTGGCGGATGATTTCCTGCATTATCTTTTATCCAATGTGCTTTTAACAATTTTTCCAAAACAAGATGAGACCAAAACAAAGCTTATATATAGCTTTTACCTGCAAGCAATTGTTTTGCCGCCCTCCAGTCTTTGGCAGCAGTATCAACCCAATAAGCTAAATGTTCCTCTTTAGTCAAAAAAAAAATTTAGCGCTGAATTTTTGTAAAGTTACAATGTTTCGACATGAATTGAAAGTATGTGCCGCTCTGTGGGATATTCACAAGTCGGGTACTAATAGCGCGTATGCGGCTGCCGGGATGTAGTCAGGAACATACGCCCAACTTTTTGTTTATTGAAAAGACTGCTGCCAACATGGGTTCAACTGCAATACCTTGATTGCCGCCGGTTCCTTTGCTGCCACACCTGCTATGCTTAAAGAGACCCGGCTGAGATGGGAAGCTACTTAATTAAAATAAGGGTTTTCTAATAAATTAACTTGCTGTCATTCAATATTTCTTAATTTTATAAATTGAATTGATTGCTGCCAGAAATGGGTTGACTATTTTCGTTGGTAATGGTGCTATCCAATATCAGTTCCAAAAAGCGACAGACTGTGATGTATCTCGCGATAAATTATTAGGTTATGAACCGAGCAAAAATCATCTTATGTGGAGCATTTATCTTTGGGCTACTGTCTTTACAAAGCACAAAATCAATTGCGCAGCGAAATATTGAGTTTTTTGAACCTGATTTTGATTCAGTTTACTGCATCAATAACTTAATTTACAAGTGCATTTTGCCTAGATATAATAATGATTCTTTACGGGGGCAAATTGAAGGTGCCAGTGATCTTGAAAATCTGTCTCCTGCTTTTTACAATCAGTTTTTTTCTGCAACATGCAAGAACAAAAAACTTAAAGCAATTGTCAAAAATAGCGATATGGATTATTCCCGTGGTTTCTTATCTCATAAGAAGCTCAGGGAAGAATGTTATTTTAATTTGCGAGGTTACCTGGTTAAAAGGATTGAGCGGCTGGAGCTTGAGTTAGATCGTGGGTCCGTTTTTTACTTTCATATTGATCATTACGAGTACGACAACGACACAACTATACGTCTATACAGCAAATTAGTACGAAGCAAAAAACACGCTAAAGAAGATACCACTTATATAAATAAAGTATTTAAATTCAATAATAATAAACAATTATGCGAGCTCAAAATAGTTAAAGGTAAAAAAGAGATAAACCTTAGTTATCATTATAGTAATGATACCAGGGCTGCAGGACTCTTACAGAATATAATTGTAACTGGCCACGATGGATTTTCCTTTACAATAAGTATCATCTATGACACTGCCTGGTTAGACAGATATCCGGAAGATTATTACGGATTGACGTTCATGAATAAGACTTCACCCGAAGTTCTGTTTAATGAAACTGCTCATTTTGATAGAAAAACGAAATGCAGAATTCTTACTGCACGTTCGAACATTTCAAATAATAAAGTAGAACTTTCGCAAAACGGTAAATCTTTCATAGTTAAGTATATGTACTTTGATACAGATATAGGGAGAGAAGATTATTTGGTCCGTTTTTTAAATTTTAAGAATAATAACAACCCTGAAGCGTATAGCTATTTCGTTTCTGTGTTAATTACGAACCACGAATCGGATAGTAGGGTCGAATGGTACGAGACCGTTAAAAATGATACATTGCACCACTTTGACATTATTAAAAATTTAAGTGAACGTTTAAAAATGCGAAAATATACCCATAAAGACACAGTTTTTTATAACTATTATATACATGATAATATATAAATATGAGTGCCTTTATTCTGAATTATACTCGGGTTAGCAAAAACAGTTCTTCGAGATATTCCCCGTTAGCTGTAGTCTCTCCAAAAAAATAAAACAACAACAGTTGGGCATACGTCCCAGTTGCCCGTAGTCTTCCAAAATAATAAAAAAATAGTTGAGCGTAGTCTCCGACTACGTTCCGGTGGCAGCCAATCTCCGATTGGTGAAAATGTACCGTGGCGCAAACGCATCACTCCGCAAAAACCACCACAGCCGATAACTCCCTGCCTATTTCATTTATCGTATCTTCCAGCTTCTTAGCTTGTGCCGGAGAAGGTTACCCGATAATTATTGGGATGAAAATTGAGTTCAGATTGGAAAATAAAAAAAATACCCGGAAGTTTGACCGAAATCAGGGACAACCGGGAACAGTTATAATGCAAAAATAAGTACTAAAATCAAATTTTGTAAGTAAATTTGGTTAGCAAAATATTTGAGCGATGTTCACTGAAACACAGAAATTACATCTTATTGAGGAAGTGCTGAAAACACATAATGTGGCCATACTTACCGAGCTGGAAACAATAATAAACCGCGCTGGCAAGACTGGAGCTATTAAGCATTTTTCAGCAAGTGATTTTACGGGCAGATGGAGCACAAAGGAAGCTGACCTCATAGAAAAAGCAATCGAAGAAGGATGCGAACAAATTAATGCCGATGACTGGAAGTAAAATGCTGCTCGACACGAATATTATTATAGCATGGCTTAAAGGAGATGCAGCAATTGCAAAAAAAATAGACAATGCAAAAGAAATATATATTCCTGTAATTGTGATTGGAGAGTTGTATTATGGTGCGTACTATTCTACGCAGAAAGAAAAAGGTGTAACAGACATACAGGAAATAGCCGGTCGTTACAGGCTGTTACCCGTACAAGAAGACACCGCTCTGGCTTACGGTAAAATAAAAGCGGCATTAAGAAAGAAAGGGACGCCCATACCCGAAAACGATATTTGGATTGCTGCCATTGCTATCAAGCATAATTTAACCGTAGTCACCCGCGACAAACATTTTGATGAAATAGACGGATTGAAAATAAAGAAGTGGTAAGTCCCCCGTTGCTGGTAGTCTTCCGCAAAATAAATAACAACAATAGTTGGCGTATGTCTGCGACTACGTCCGCGAGGGTTTCTCACTCCGCAAAAATCACAACTCCAGATAACTCCCTGCCAATTTCATGTATCGTATCTTCCAGCTTCTTAGCCTACGCGTATATCAAAACTTCAGCTTCTCCGGGTTCTGCTTCACATTCCAGAACGAAACCAGGGTTATCACTTTTTTGCGTTTCTGGTAACTGTAAAATAAGGCGATGTATTTGTTTAGTCTTGCCCTGCGGTATTTCTTACTCTTTCGTCCATGTGGATAGGACTCTGGAAAGAGTTGCATACGTTTTATTGCATGCTCGGTTTGCAGAAAGAAATTTGCAGCGGCTTTATCTCCCCATTCCTCAAGCAGATAATTGAAGTTTACGTCGAATGTTTCAGAAGCTTCCGGCGACCAGTTTATTTCGATGCCCATTTCTGGTACTTTTTCATTATTGCTTCATGCGGGATAACATTACCTTCTTTGGCCTGCTTTAATCCTCTTTTTATCGATTTCTGTGCTGCATCTTCCACACTATCCCACCACTCATCTTCCTCATTCGCAAAAGTCTTCACCACGCTCAACACCACCTCTTTCTGGTGATTATTAAGATGTTCTAAATAATGATTGATCTCGATATCCAAAACCTTTGCCGCGCCCATAGAAGTGTTTTATTACTACAAATTTAAACGAAAATAGAATACCCGTTGCCGGTAGTCTACCAAAAATTTAAAAAATAGTTGGGCGTACGTCTCCGGCTACTTTCCGGTGGCAGCATGCCGATAGCTATCGGTATCCGATTGGCGAAAATGTATAGTGCTACAAACCACTTCACTCTTTAAAAACCACCACCCCCGATAACTCCCGGCCTATTTCATGTATTGTATGTTCCAGCTTCTTAGCCTGCGCCGGAGAAGGATACTTTGGCTATTTCCCATACCACATTCAACCCTTTCAGGGTTGGCCCGTGTTATTGTTTCACCGGCGGCTACCTGCCTGCCGGCAGGCAGGTTCACATTGAAGCCCTTCAGGCTTCCTTAAGGTCAATGACATTGCCCCGTTGCGTTAATCGGGTATCATGGGAGTGACAAAATTATTAGTGGTTTTCGGTACGCTCAATATAAAGCTAATACCAAAAACCACTAACCAATAGACAAATAGCCGATTATTACATTTTCTTTATGGGTATCCTTGCAAAAGCATTTCCCGATCTGTCTTTTATTTCCATGAGGTAAATACCTGGTGAGAGATTGCCAATAGAAATTGTTTGCTCCTTCTGACCGGTTGATACATTTAACTGAGCTACCAATTTTCCGCTCATATCATACATCGTAATTTTATCTCCTTCACTAAGTCCATTAATGTTCACAAGGTCATTTGTCGGGTTGGGGTAGACGAGTATACTTTGCGAACGGTCAGGATTGATGGTTTTTAATGTATAAGTGGTAAAAGTATCGAGGAATGTATCAATGATGCCTGATTTAAAGGAATAGCCATAATCCAATGAAGTACTGTCGCCGGGGCCTAGCATGATCTTATAAATGAGGCCTATACCTTTGTCGCCTGCAAGGGAATCATTGAATTGATAAGCAGTATCCCCGGCATATATCTGGGCATATGTGGCAGGGCCGGGTAATGTAGAATCCCTCATAATAAAACATTTTGCACGGGCGTCTTTTGTTCCCAGCGCAATATAGGCTAATGGATTTGTCGCCCCGGTTGCAGAAACCACAACCAGCCCTCCGGGATCAGGTAACTGGTGTTCTATTTTATTTTTGGTGGAATAGCTGGTTGTCAGTGTTGCTTCATTCTGGGGGTTTATGGTCCTGATATAATAAAAGGTATCTGCCGTAATTCCTACATTATAGAAATCAATGTGCACGGAAAGGAAAAGGTTTGCAACGTCAGTCTTGGTGGTTTGTTTAATGTTCACTGTGTCAGTGCCGCTAAAAGTACCTTCCCAAACGCCTTTTAAAGTAGTTCCTGTTAAAGAATAAGCGGTATTGGCGCCTGTGAGCGGGCCTGTATAGCCATTTGAGCCATAGGTATAATAATAGGAATAGGCTGCCGATGTTGCACTATGATCAGCAATACCCCAACCTTCGCGGGGGTGCGCAGGCATAATAAAATCGCCGAAATAGGCCGGAGTGCCGGTTGTCCAGCCATCCTGTGCGGGATCTACTACAAAACCAAGTCCGTGAATGGCATTGAATGAAAAGCTGGTGCAATCATTGTACATAGTATCCAAAGGAGTATTGGGATGATAACCCGAAGGCGGGTCATAACTGGTACCATAAGCGCCGTTATTATTTATGCCTATTTCCAGGTGATTTGCCTTCAGATAAATATTACAGTCAATCAATTGGGCGCTGCAATCAGGCGCCAGATAAACAATGGAAACCAGAATTGAAAGTTTGCATAAAAGATGCTTCATGTAAATTAGTTTTAAGTGTAAAAAAATCGGGCTATGAGGAAAGGAATAGTTGGAAACCAAGTGTATATCTTCAAAGTTAATAATAAAAAAGCTAAGTAGTTTGTTTTCAGATAATAAAATATAAAATTTTTAATGTAGCTACATTCATTTTCGTAAGTATAATTACCTTGATAAATGTATTTTTCCGTATTACTATACTTCATGCGGTATAGATCAATTCAAAAAAGTCTCGCACAAAGACACGAATAATAATTTTTGGGTAATAAATGTTTTATGAAGTTGCTAAGTGAAGATGACAAAATAACTTCCTCAATTTGAACAGTTCCTTTACCTCGCTAATAATTGATTTTCATTTGCCTCGGTGAGGGCTTCGCCGTTCCATTTCTGCTTCGTTGCAATCCCGATAGCTATCGGGATAAATAATTCATTATTCGCAGATTTTGCGCCTCGCATAAAAGAAAAATAACTATCCAACCTCGTGGAACTAATTTTGACATTCTCACTAAGGAACGATGACAATGTCTATTCCGGCGATGTTGACCCACTATTCCGGTCATGTTGACCCACCCTTTAGTTGGGCAATAAATGAAAGAACTTAATGATAGGGCTAAAGTACTAATTTTTTGTTCTTCTTG
>CAIMDZ010000076.1 GCA_903839875.1 uncultured Bacteroidota bacterium | reverse complement strand
TTCCACTAATTTGTGCTCATTCATAAGTTCAGTGCATATTTGTGTTTTGGTTGATACAAAGATAGTGCTGAACTTATGTATTTTATAATAGTTGCTATAACATCCTGAAAACCATTACTTTCTGCTCCGAACTGACGTTAATTTTAGTTATTCTTCATTAACAATTAAATAACTGCACTATGCCAGGTACAAAGAAAATAACATGTATACACATGCATTCACACCAGAAAATGTCTTATTTACCCCTTATTCTTTGAAAATTTTGGGGAAATGGTTACCTTTAAAATTCAGAAAGGTATAATCTTTTTACATGGATGTTCATAGCATTTAATTATTTTTATATTCAATAAAGTTCAACAATTAATGAGAAAAGTAGTATTACAATTGATCATTTTGGCAGGGTTGTTTAATTCAACCAGCTCATATGCTGCTAATTTATGGACCAGTGTGGATCCGGGTAAAGCCCCGGAGAATTTGCAGCTCATGCACCCCGGCCATTTCCTGGTTTACACGCTCGATGAGGCAATATTAAAATTCCAGCTTTGGAACCTTTCTTCTGATCCAAAGGATGGCATCATCATTACCTTGCCAATGCCTGATGGTTCTTACCGTGATTTTAAAGTTTGGCAATCATCACTTATGCCCGATGAACTTGCAGCAAAATATCCGGGTATTAAATCATTCACCGGCGAGGCTGTTGGCAACCACACAGTAACCGTAAAGCTCGACTACACGCTCTTTGGTTTCGATGCAATGATTTATGACGGGGCTAATACTTCTTTCATTGACCCCTACGACAACTACAACGACGGGCTTTATATGGTACATTATAAAAGGGATGAAACCCGCGCTTTTTCCAACCGCATGAAGTGCCTGGTAAAAAATGATGCAGGTATTATACCCATTGATGAAAGCATGTCTGTGATTAATCCCCGTAATACAAAGGCAGGCGCAAAAACAGTAGGCGGCTGGACATTGCGCACCTACAGGCTGGCATTATCTGCCGATCATTTTTATTGCCAGGCGGCAACTGGCCTGCCCTCGCCTACCATTGCCCAGGCACTGAGCAAGATGACCATATCCATGAATCGTGTTAACGGAGTATATAACCGCGAGTTTTCTGTTCAGATGAACTTTTGCACAAAAGAAGATACTTTGATATGGCCCACAAGCACAGGGAGCATCAACGGCACCGATCCGTTCAATGCTATTGATGCAAATGCTGGTTCATGCCTTACCGCAAACCAGACACAATGTACCAACAGGATAGGCAGCGCCAACTACGACGTAGGTCATGTGTTTACTACGGGTGCAGGAGGATTATCGTTACTGGGAGTTGTTTGCAATAACAGTCTGAAGGCACAGAGTGTTACAGGCAGTTCAACACCCGTAGGCGATGGTTTTGATATTGATTATGTGGCACACGAGATGGGCCACGAATTCGGTGCAGATCATACATTCAATAATGGCACTGACGGCAGTTGCGGGGGTGGCAATGCTGTTTCCTACGACGCGTATGAACCCGGCAGCGGCTCAACTATAATGGCCTATGCCGGCATCTGTTACCCTGATGATCTGCAATTAGATAGTGACCCTTATTTTCATGCGAAAAGCCTCATAGAAATTATTACGCTGCTTAACGGTTCTGAAAATACCTGTGCAAGTACATCTTCTACAGGCAATAAATTAGTTAGTCTTTCCGCCTTTTCAGCTACATATACGATACCGTATAAAACGCCATTCGAACTGACAGGCCCGACAGCAGTGGACTCAGTGGCAGATACAGCTAATACCTATTGCTGGGAAGAATGGAATCTTGGCGATTTTGGAAATGAGCTGGTAAGTACTTTTTTCAAAGGGCCTATATTCCGTTCTTATAATCCTGCCTATACACCAACACGCGTATTTCCGAAGGTAAGCATGGTTTTGGCAGGTACATTGAGCAATGCCGGGGTGGAAGGGAATGAAGGTGAAAAAGTTCCGGACACAGCCCGTTACCTCACTTTTAAAATGACCGTACGCGATATACTTGCTGGTAAAGGTTGTATTACTTTCCCCGATGATACCATACATCTTAATGCAGTAAGCACTGGCTCCGCAAATGCCTATGCAGGATTCAAGGTTACCAGCCAGGGCACCGTGGGAATTTCTTATATTGGAGGCAGCACACAAACTGTTACCTGGAATGTAGTAGGTACCAATGCCGCCCCCGTAAACGCGGCAAATGTGGATATTTATGAATCGGCAGATGGCGGAAATACATGGCCGGTGCATGTGGGTACTTATCCCAATACCGGTACAGCAAGCATTACTGTGCCGAATCCTGTAACCACCAGCGATTCAGCGGCTAAATCGTTCTTTCAATGCATCAATGTAAGGGCAATACAATGCCTGTCGTAATGTTTTGGTTATTACGATTGTTGCCTTCCCGGTAAATGTGCTGGGATATTATGCCTCCTTTTGTTTATGGAACCTTCCATTGGAAGGGGTGAACTGATTTATGTTTATTCGGGACATCTCTTTTCATTGTCCGGATTGTTATTTTCTAGCCTGCCAGCCTCATCTGTCCGCGTGCGGTTATTGCCAGGTCTCTTTCCTGGATACCCCCCATTTTCAGAACGGATATGAGGTTTTTCCACAGAGAGATTATTGTTAGTTTTTTATTGGCATCAAGCATCTCAGTCATACTTTTACTGTGCTCTGCAAGCTGGTTTATCATGTGTGCGATCTGGAGGCACTGGTAATAATTTTTAAAGCAGTCGAAAGTACTCCGGGAGTATTTGTGAGTCAGGTTATAGCCTCCGTTCTTTTGGGTATTAAACCCTTCATTTTCAATCTTCCAGCGGGTTCGTCCTGCCTGGGATATATCACGAACATTCTTTTTGTTCACCTCCATGCTGGTCAGATATACAAAGCGGGTGGTGGCTTTTGCTTCCTTGTCCTTGCAGGTAATGGTTTCGGTGCAGCTAAGCCAGTGCACAGTGTATTGGCCGTGGGAAAGTGGCTCTGTTATCCACTCATAGTTTCGCTCAATGTGTGTGTTTCCTTTATTTCGTTTATCGGAGTTGCTGATACTGTGTCTGTTTTTATTCTCCACATCTTTAATATCCTCTTGCAGTTTCTTGAGGCTTTCGTCTTTAAGCACTACTACAAATTCCCATTCATTGCTCCTGCAGATTTCCATGAAGGTTTTATTAGGGTAAAGCCCATCGGCTAGCAGGCACAGAGGCAACCGGGGAAAATGCTTTTTCAATTTCTGTGCCAGCCGTTCAAAGGCTTTATGCTCACAGTCCTGTTTGTTGAAGTTGCGGTCCGGTTCATTAGCTACCCATTCGCTTGCCAGCGATATAGCAAAACCCGAACCAGTAACCAGTTTGGCATCAACTACGTAGTGGGAATAGGTGGTTTTGCCGTTTTTGGATGTTTTGTGTGAGCAGGTTTGCTCCGCATCATTTTCCTCATACCTGGTAACGCCTGTACCGTCTATGGCAACTGTAAAATGACTGCCCAGCAGTTTGAATTTGTGCAGCACTTTTTGTTCTATGAGCCCGCTTACCAGCGTGGCTTTAAGGTTTTCCAGCTCGCAAGGCGGCAACTTGCGCAGGAAGGCATCGACTGTGTCCATGTGCGGAAGCCGCAGCCCGAAGATATTGAAATAACTGCTTTTAAATTGTTCACACTGGTCATTATTAAAAGCATTTCGGGATGTTTCTTTAAACAGGAACATCGCAAGAGCGCCGGTAATCAGTTCGGCCACCTGGTAATCTTTTCTTTTACGTTGGTCGGTGAGCCCAGCCATCTGCTCAAAAAGCTTCGGGCATTTGCCTTTGATGGCCTTGTGCAGCAACCTGACGACTTGTACCCCGCTTTGAGCGGCGGTCAATTTTGGTGGATGTTTAAGTCCGTTCTTACCCTAAAATAGAAAAAAATATATTTTTTAAAATATTGGTTACAAATGCTTTACAAAGTAAATTATTTTGCGTACTTTTATAACGTAAAAAAAGCCCACAGTTATCACCCCCGGGCTTTTTCAAATACAAAAATCAAGGGTATGAAATTAGGCAACAACGCCTTATGGTGTTGTTGTGTCAATAAATAAAATTTAAACTCATACAGTATCGCCGCCTCCGATTTAATCCGATCTCCTTATTCTCAAGTCAAATTTAGCCGGAAAATTATTTTTTAAGACACCTGAAAAACAGTGCCAGGCAAGCTTATTATTTAGCCGCCGAATAGCTG
>CAIMDZ010000075.1 GCA_903839875.1 uncultured Bacteroidota bacterium | reverse complement strand
GTGCGACGGCAACCCGATAACGCTCCACATCTCCGGCTGGAACATATCAGAATCCATTACAGCAAGCAGTGAATTTATCGAATCACCTATCGTGTTCTCACACACAACCAGGTTGGCCGATGGACGGCTCACAAAACGTGGCGGCCGGTTATAATTGGTGATCTTGCGGATGCGGATGTTGCCGTAATCAGATATATAAACATTTCCACCGGGATCAACTCCAACACCATATATGTAATCGAATGTTGCCGCAGTTGCAGGCCCCCCATCTCCCGAAAAACCATAGGAACCTGTACCGGCTATTGTGGTAATTATTCCCGAAGAATTCACTTTGCGAATACGGTTATTGAGGTAATCCGCAATATTCAGATTGCCCGCGCCATCCATAGCCACACCCAATGGCCCTACCTGGGCTGCTGTAGCCGGACCTCCATCGCCGCTAAACCCTGCTCCGCCATTTCCGGCATAGGTAGTGATTATACCGGTTGATACAGTGATCTTGCGTACCCTTCTGAAAGCCCAATCAGCGAGGTAAACATTACCTGAGGCATCGGTTGTCATCCCATATAAGTATCCCATGGCAGCACTGGTGGCTGGCCCTCCGTCTCCGCTGTATCCATATGTTCCGTTTCCGCCAACTGTAGTTATAATTCCAAATGTATCTATTTTCCTTACACGGTAATATGCCCAGTTATAAAAATACACATTACCAATAGCATCCACAGTTATACTGTTCCACCACCAGTTATAAATTTGGGCGGCGGTCGCAGGCCCGCCATCGCCGGTGTAGCCTGGAGTTCCGGTACCTGCAATAGTGGTGATTATACCTGTAGCTTTATTCACTTTCCTGATACGCCAGTTACCATAATCACTGATATATAAATTGCCAGCGGCGTCAGTAGCTACACCCCCGCCATAATATATTTGTGCTGCTGTTGCAGGACCGCCATCTCCGCTGAATCCGGATGTCCCGGTACCTGCATAGGTTGTAATAATTCCGGAGGAATTAACTTCCCGCACACGCGCATAGCCGCTACCACTCCACCAGCCCCCTATAAAAAAGTTCCCATAAGCATCCGGAGCAACGCTCCATGGATAATTTATAGGAGTTGATGTGGCAGGCACCCCATCGGTTGTATAGCAACACGATCCGTTGCCTGCTACAGTAGATATAGTCTGTGCCTGTGTCTTTATTGTTAACAGTGGAAGAAATACTAAGCATAATGTTATGCCGGTGCGTTTTAAAGCCGATAGTTTTGGCATATAGTAGTTTTGGTCCATAATTTCCTGAGTAAATTTTCACTAAATTAACATTTTTTCAATTATCTAACGCATTTAATATTTCTTATCGCATATCCAATTTAAAATATTTTAATGATGCCCGCCTACTAGAAAAAATCACAAACAAACTTATGCAATTAATTTACACTATTGATCTATCCTGCACCGCCGGAACCACCGTAAATACTATCTGAAAAAAGATATGATTTGACCCAACCAAAATAATCTTTGTCATTGTCTTGTATAAAAGGAATATTTCTCTTAATTTGCTGACTGAATTTATTTAACTATTTCTATAAAAGACAAAAAGATGAAGAAATTATTACTGGGAGTTAGTGTAGCGCTATCACTTGCGGGTCCTGCGCTGGCACAGGATGTACACTTTACTCAATATTTCACATCACCGCTCACATTAAATCCTGCGATGACTGGTCTGGTTCCTGAAGAATTGCGTTTTGCGGCCAATTACCGTACGCAGTGGTCTGCAGTTTCATCAAATCCATATATGACAGGGTCCGCAACTTTCGATATTGCCACACTTAAAAACAAATTGCCGGAAGGGGATGCACTGGGACTTGGATTAGTAGTACAATATGATAAGTCAGGTACGGGTAGCCTTACTAATACTACTGCCGGGCTCTCAGTCGCTTACCATAAAGCCTTCGGACATGACCGCCTTCAACATCTTTCCATTGGCATTCAGGGTTATTATGTTCAAAAAAGTATAGATTTCGCAAAACTAACTTTCGGTGATATGTTTGATCCGGGAGTAGGCCAGTTTTCAAAACCGACCACAGAATCATTCAAAAAGGTTGAAATCGGATACATGGATATTAATGGCGGTCTGATGTATTCAGGCAAAGTTGCAGACCATGTTACCGCTTATATAGGTTATTCTTATTATCACTTTACCCAACCTGTTGAAAGCTTCCTTGGCGATAATCACCAGATACATCCACGTCATACCGGTTACCTGGGCGGATCTTTCGAAATGAATGAAAACACAGTGTTGTATGCAAGCGCTATATATCAAAGCCAGGCATCTGCTACTGAGGTACTGATTGGCGCTGCAGTCGGTTTTGTTTTAAACCCCGGCCACGACCAGGAATATCAGAAAAATACGATTTTCTACCTGGGCGGCTGGTATCGTTATGGTGATGCAGTTGCTCCTTATATTGGTATCGAATGGTCTAAAATGCGTTTAGGCGTAAGTTATGACGTAAACGTTTCCAGTTTCACTCCGGCTACAGGCGGTGCAGGCGCTTATGAAATATCACTTATCTATTTTGGCCGTATAAACAGGCATGAGCGCAACCCCACCTATAACTGGTCTTGCCCAAAACTATATTAATAGATTAACCTGATTTCAAAAACCGGTTCCAGTAGCCGGTTTTTTTATTTTGTATCACAGCCCCTTACCCTTACTTACGAAAGGATTACCCTTTATATAAAATCTATAGGGCAGCACAGCATCATCCATTGCATAAGCCACACCTACCCGTGTCGCAGCAATTATGTCCTTGCTGCTTATACTAAAACACCTGTCCTCAATATAAATCTGCGGTCCCTGCAATTGCTGACCTGTAATGCGGATATGTATACCCAGGGCAGTACTCATAGCCCCCGGCCCCGCAGTAAGTGATGGATGGAGTTTTTCTTTTCCTCTTCTCTCCAGCATCACATCAACTCCTTCCAAAGGTTCAATAGCGCGTATCAATATAGCATGTGGCGTATCTTGTACATTCGTGACTACGTTAAACAAATGATGGATGCCGTAACATAGATATACATACGCAACTCCCCCATACGCGTACATAACCTCTGTACGGTTAGTTCTTCTGCCACCATGCGCATGGGAGGCCTTATCAGTTGTTCCGGCATAGGCTTCGGTTTCCACGATCATCCCCGCGGTACGCTTGCCATCAAATGTCGTTACCAACACCTTTCCCAGCAACTCCTTCGCAATTTCCACTACATCCTTCCGCGTATAAAATGATTCGGGTAATACCATAATAACTCTCTTATAAACAAATAATCAGTGCGTATAAAATCACGGGTTTGGGGAGTTTAAATACGCGACAGGGTCCTATAAAAATATGCAAAGTTGCGCTTATGCCTGAACCAATTATTTAACCCGCGTGATACACAATGCAGTTTGTAAACTCTAAATGGTAATTTAGCTAAAATTTCCGGGATCAAACCAAAATCCTGACAAGTTCGTACAAATGGCAAATGGAAAGCAAGGCGAATTGATACTGAT
The DNA here is from genome assembly GCA_903839875.1 of uncultured Bacteroidota bacterium. Classification (GTDB taxonomy): domain Bacteria; phylum Bacteroidota; class Bacteroidia; order Chitinophagales; family Chitinophagaceae; genus Nemorincola. The sequence goes on along the minus strand of CAIMDZ010000075.1, from coordinate 11,448 downwards.
TCCTATCCCGATAGCAGAGGGCGAATTGCAGACATTATCGCAGGAGATATCGCATTACACCGGCATACTTACTCATTACTTTGTGGAGAATGCACGCACCGCGCGCAGGTTCCTTCGCGCCCTCCATCCAGCCTTAATAATTGATACCATCCAATTCTCCGAAATAGACAAGCATAATGGCCCGGATATCAGCTTGTTTAAAACGTGGCTTAAAGCAGGCGCCAGTATTGGAATTCTCAGTGAATCGGGATGCCCGGGCATTGCAGACCCCGGCGCCGAACTGGTTGCCGTAGCACAAAGCATGGGAGTAAATGTAACTCCGCTGGTTGGGCCTAACTCCATAATTCTTGCCCTTATGGCATCGGGCCTGAACGGGCAAAGCTTTCGTTTCAATGGCTACCTGCCGGTAAAAGACCCTATGCGCTCCAAACGTATTAAGGAACTGGAAGCACGTTCTGTAAAAGAAAATGAAACCCAGCTATTTATTGAAACACCTTACCGCAACAACCAAATCCTTGCCGACCTGCTGAAAAACTGCAATCCCAAAACCCGCATCTGCATAGCCCAAAATATTACAGCCCCCGACGCCTCCATCAAAACAAAAACCGTTGCAGAATGGAATAAAGCAATACCCGTACTAGGCAAAACACCAGCAGTGTTTTTATTGCTTGGTTAACAGTATTTTGAAAATTAAGGACAGAATTAAGCATTCAACTCTTTTGCTACTCGTTTTCTTCTTTTGCCTTGTTCCTTTTTATTTCCTTTTCTTTCAGGATGAAATTCCCTATGTACACTACGGCCAGGCCCAGCATACCCAAATCGAAAATAGCATAGCTATCTATTGGCCAATGATTGAGTTTAACAACAACGCCGAGGATAATCGCCAAAACCGAGAGCAGGCTTAGCAACCGTAGCGGAAAATTCATAAAACAAAATACAACTTTTTTAATGAAACGCTATCAATATTGCTAAAATAACATCCCCCTATGTCCCCCTTCCGCCAGCGCACAAGCCAACGCTATAAGGGGGATTACGCCATCAAGGTTCTCAACTGCCAAACATTCTTAATCATATTTTTGACGGCGGCTTATTATTATTCATTGTTGTACCCCTTGCACAAAATCATTCCATCACAAGCCGTCTCATTTCATCATGTACCTCAATTTTCAAATTTCCACATTCTCAAATTTTCACATTACCTCACCCTCCTCCCCTTCCATTTGTACCCCCCTGCAAACCCAAGCAAACCCGCAATAACAATGTACACGATATGCAATGGCTGAAGAAATGGATGATATTTCAATACACTTTCCTTACCAAAAAACTTTGCTACCGGTCTTAGAAATACCAGTTCAGACAGTATCTTAATAAGCAGCATTCCGGCAAGCCATCTGAATAATATCGCATCAAAAAAGCCCGCTATAAACACCACCAGGAAAGACAGGTTAAATAAATATACCAGTATCAGAATCAGCGTTAGCCGGGTATCATCATATTTTCCCGATTTGGATGCCCACCTGATACGCTGCTGCAAAAAGCTGCGCCAGTCAGGCTGTGGAGTGGTGGTAATAATTGCCTCCCGTGTCTTCAGATAAGATACCCGGCCCGGCTCCATTTTATTGAGCTTCATCATCAGCAGGTAATCATCGCCGGATGCAAGTTGGTCAACTCCCTTATAGCCCCCCACTTTATGGAAGGCATCTTTACTGAATGCGAAGTTCGCGCCATTGCTCATATTGCCCAGCCGCATCCTGTGTGCGGCAGCCGTAATGCCCTGCATACTCATAAAATCAATCAGTTGGAATATCTGCAACAGGCTATCATCGCATGAAAATATTACCGGGGCAACCACCACCAAAGATTGTTCCTTTTGACTAATAGCTTCCACATATCGTAGCCAGTGATTGGGTGCAATACAATCTGCATCCGTTGTAACTATCAGTTCTCCCTTACTCTCTTTTACGCCTGCGGTTAGAGCGGCCTTCTTAAAAGAATTCATTTCCTTTTTATCGCCAAGGTAATCGAAGAGCTTTATGCAGCGCACATTGCGGTTCGCAAAACTACTTACGATCAACGCTGTATCGTCATCCGAGTGATCGTCAACAACAATTATCTCGAACCTATCTTTCGGATAGTCCTGGTTAAGCATAGATGCCAGGCAAGCGCCGATATTCTTCTCTTCGTTACGGGCAGGGATGATTACGCTGATAAAAAGAGCAGGCTGATGCTCAAGGTACGGCATGGTGAAATCATCCTGCAACTCCCATCCCCTCGAATAGGTATACATAAGCGCCACGTAGGCAGACGTGAGCAGGAGACTGACAATAAAGATCAGTGTGATGATCATTTTAAAAAATGTTCAGCGATCAGGTGTGCGTTTGTTTCATCAAAAACACGATGGCCCTTCTCTAAAGTAATTACCTCTACGGTATCCAATCCTATCCTGAATTTTTCACCTAATGAAGGCGGCATTATCCGGTCATAAACACCCATAAAAATAAATACCGGTATGCGATATTTTAATATAGCCCTCTTCAATGCGGGTAAATCAGGGATCAGTTCTTTTGTACCCAGCCATACCTCGATCAAAAACCTGCGGTGTTCGGGAGACTGAAAATGCTGCGTCACAAATTTGTGTCTCCCGGCATCTAGTCGTTTGGTTTTTTTCATCCAGTCAAGAAACCTGAAATAAAGACCGGGTTTTTCTACCATCTTCCTGAAAAGCAGCCTGCCAATGTAGGTGCGGGTACAGAAATAATACAACCTGTTGATCTTAAGTCCGTCTGTTGCTATCAGTACTACTTTATCTACCCATTCGGGTTTTTGTGCTACTATGGTCATACATACTCTGCCGCCCATACTATAACCAAGCAGTGAAACCTTATCCGCATTATATTTCTTTCTTATTGCTTCTACCAGTGATACCAGGTCGTTTAACCCAAGTGGTATGCCTTCACTCCACTTACTCTTTCCATGATGGGGCAGGTCGAAGGAAATAACCGTATACACATCAGTTATGTATGGCCTGAAAGGGTCAAACACCCCGGCATTATTTCCATACCCATGAAATGCAAGCAGCAACTTTTTCCCCGTGCCCCATTCCAGGTAATGTAATTTTTCGTTCCCTATTGAAATAAACTGTGACTCCCCGCTCATTCGATACTGTAAAGTTCTTTAATTTCCGCAGAACTTTACCAATAAAAATATCAATTAAAAAACCTTCATAAGGCCGATGAAAACTAACAGTATGCCAACAGAGGTCAGTCCGTAAAGGACCATGGGAAAGCTGCCCGGGGGAAAAGCAGATGTGATGGTAAGCAAAAAGCTGGCAAAACAAACAACAGCGCCCCCGAGTATCAGCCCCAGGCCCTGCGACCTTCTTTTTGCATAGCGAAGTTTGGTTATTTCACCTACCAGCTCTTTTACAAATTGTTCATTGTGCCCCTTACCTATCAGGTCTTTCTCCACAGTCTCCCTGCCCAGCCCATCATTCAGCATGGACAAGACATGCGCACTTAGCGTTTCTTGTTGCAGGTCAGCCATAAAACAGATTATGACTACAATTTATTGAAATTTATTTAATTATGCAAATAAAATGTCTTTTTCTCCTTTTTCGGAACAATCTAAGAGCCAACAATCACATACGTCTGCGGTCAGGCTGGGCTCATCGTCTTTCAACGATACTACTTTCTGTTCGCCAACACACATAATCTGTAATGCCCGGTACGGGCTACCTGTTAGTAGCAAAAAGAAACAAAAAATGACCGATGCCCCGTAGCGGGCTACCCCAAACACGAACTGTGGAATATATTTTTGCGTTATCAAAAAGCGTCTATAAGATGCACCAAAGCCGAAATCCTATTCTCCTGTAAAGTCCCTTCAGGGATTTAGCCTTTCATTTCTCCCAGCGCCTTCACCAACTGATCGAGCTCCAAAAAAGTGGTAAACACATTCGGTGTTATCCGGCATCCATGCACACCGGCATTATTAATGGCCACGGTATATATTTTGTATTTGTCCAGTAATGTCTTTGCCATGTCGGCCGGCTTCATTCCTTTCACGCCAACGTTGGCGATACCGCAGGAACGCATTGGGTCAGACGGAGTGAAGAGTTCCAGGTGCGACATATCCTTTACTTTATTTACCCAGTAGTTTTGCAGGTTGCGCAGTCGTGTCTCTTTGTTATCTGCGCCTATTTTCCTGTAAAAATCTATCGCGTCAGAGATGGTCAGATCCGTGGCAGGCGGATGAGTACCTGTATGGTTCAGCCTCAGTACATCATTGTCCAGCCTGCCGCCCTCGGCAAATATGGGCCATACCTTCGCGATGTTATCTCTCCTCACATACAACAGGCCCGCGCCTATAGGCACACTGAGCCACTTGTGCAGACTGCTGCCGTAGTAGTCGCAATGCAGTTCGGGAATCTTGAAGTTGATGTGGGCGAAAGCGTGTGCGCCATCCACCATTACGGGCACACCCTTGCTGTGTGCCATATCGCAAATCTTGCGCACCGGCAGTATCTGGCCTGTGATGTTGATCATATGGCACACCATCAGCAGCTTTGTATTGGGTGTTATGGCATTGGCATACAACTGCACTATCTCATCATCATCCGTTGGGTCCATAGGTACCGAAACGATCTTGTTCACCATGCCGTACCGCTTCGAAACCTGTTTGAACATATCCAGCATAGCGCCATAGTCCTGCTCTGCCATCACCGCTTCATCACCTGCCTTCCAGTCCATACCCATTATTATCATATCCAGCGATTCGGTGGTATTGCGGGTTATTATCAGCTCCGCTTCGGTTACGCCTGCCAACTCGGCCAGTTTCTTTGCGGCCATCAGCTTATTATCCGACTGAACCGTGCGCATGTAGTAGGCGCCCTGCAGATTCACTTCACGGATGTGCTCCATGTATTTGTCCATCAGCTGCAGGGGCATGATGCAGTAATAACCATTCTCAAGGTTGATATACTCATCCTTCAGACGATACTGCCCGCGCAGCGACGTCCAGTACCCTTCTCCCTTCATCGGCTCATGGTCGGGCATTGGCGGATACGCCTCTTCGTTTGTATTCTTCCCGAATGCCCGCAGACCCGCTATAGCGCCGAGGCCGAGCATTGCGCTGCTTTTTATAAATGTGCGTTTGTTCATAAAATCAAATAACAATTCTACAAAGTACGAATTTCTGCAGAACTGGCACACTCTACATTCGTCCAAAACTGAAACAACACCCCCGTGCCAATTCCATTCACTTCTTTTTATAGAACAGTTTAAAATACCCGTCAGCTTCCGTCAGCAATTCTTTCATAAGGTCTTTCCTTTTATCCTCAAATGGCTTTTCCCCTGTCGTCAATTTCTTAATCATTCTATTGTCGTGAATGTAATACCTGCCCTCAAAAGCTGTTTCTGTCTTTGTAAGGTCGCGTTCGCCATTTTTATTTTCTACGAACGTGGCCACGTTTTCGTAAACGAAGATCAGTTGATCATTGCTGAAGTAATATTCCCTGATCGTATTGCCATACGAAAGACCTATCCATGTTACTATCTTACGAATAGAATCGTTCCTGTAATAAAAGGTGAGCATGCCGCCGCCGTCGGTTCCTTGCTCCAGGAACTCTTCATTCTCAAAAGTATCGGTCTTCAGGCCGGCATCTGTATTTATGGCGTTGAACTGTGCCCTTATCTCCGGTACGCCCGGCACTTCATTCTGCGACCATACCGGCCACGCAAAAATAATTGCGGCAAAGAGGATCAGAAATATCTTTCCGGGTTTCATCAACTATAATTGGCAGTGGATAATTTTGTGAATTGTTTTGATGAAGAAAAATAGATATTTGTCATGGTGAGCCGCGCCGAACCATGACTGTTGAGCACATATTCTTAGTTTGATCATTGCTTTGAAGTCACAATTTTATCCCTTGTGGAACATAAAGTTAAGTGAATAATCCAATGAAATCTTTTATCGGTTTATTTAGGTTCGGTTATTCTTCCCATAAAAATCTCCTTTCCCGATTTAGGATCGGAGAAGATATAAGGAGTTATTTTGTTCGCATTCATTTCAATCACCGGCGGACCTTCGTCTTCCAGTAGCTCCGGTATCTTTACGTGATCCTTTGTTTCCACACTGGCCCGGCCACCCAGCAACAGGAAAGCGCCTATTTCTTCGTCTATCAATTGTTGAATAACGGGATTTCCATTTTTTAAAACCACTACCTTTTCCCCGGTTTTCAGTTTCGAGATGTCGTACTTTTTTTGTGTTTGTACATCCATCATCTTATAAGCCATCTGCACATCGGCCACCGAAAACCAGAGTGTGAATTGTTCTCTTTTATACCCGATCTCCGGCGGCTTATCAAAGGTCTTTAGCCTGATTGTCTGGGCCGGGGATGTGTGTGCGGCAATTGCAAGTAGAATAATGGCTGGTAGTTTTTTCATAAAGCGTTTGACTACAATGATAATAAAATGTATTGTTCGATTTGCTCAATTACCAGCCATCGGCAAAACATACTCAACCCGCCAATACTTGTCCTTACTATCTCTGATCAGAATTTTCCGTTTGTCAGAAATTTTCAATTCTATAGCATAGATATTCTTTGAAGGACCCTTGTAGTTCTGCAAGTCAATTGTTCTGACTTTACTGATACCCGTTACACCCACCTTCCAAATCTCGATCAGTAATTTTGCATCGGTCGTTTCAGATTCGTTCAGGTTAATAATTAAATCACCAGATAACCCGGGCTTCCCCAACAAGTGATACAACTTGCAATTATTCCGTGTATCAAGTATAAAATACTCGTTACCATTGTAAAATAATTCCCTTACTACTTTATACCTATGGCTTTTGTCCAGGTCCCCCTCATAATTATATTCATGGTAGTCTCTGTCTGTACTATCGTCTATAAAGACCTCACAATTTTTAGCTACAGACAATCTCCCGTTTACTTTCCATACGCTTTTATCTATGCTACGTTTTGTTGTAAGCGATAACCCTTTATCAAATTCATCTTTCGATATGGCAACCACACTGTCGCGCTCTGCGCCAAAGCACAACTGGCACAGCAAAAGTGCTCCGAAAAGAACCAAATACCTTAAATGCATGTTCATTGGATAGATTGTAAGTCTAAGTTAGCAAGATTTTACATCCCTGCTCACACAGCTTTCTTCGCACTGGTGGCAGACAACATAGAATCCTGTCTCACACATACCCATATTCGAACCGGTAATATCGCAAACACCTGTTTCCAAAGATTACAATAATTATATAGTTCCAATATTTTTGTACTTTTTTAAAAAAATTATACAATTTATTTGGCTATTTAGCCAAATAATTCTTACTTTTGTCATGATAAACAACATTACTTAGTCCCTCCCCAAAAAGGGCCATGCGTTGAGAAACGACAATAAGCTGAAGCAAAGCACTCAACGCACTCCCTTTCAGGGGCCGGGGGCATAAAATTCAAACAATATGAAAACAACAGAACAACAACAGGCACAGCGCTTGTATTCCCAGACAGGCCTTTCCAAATCAGAGCTCGCCGGCCAGCTTGGCATTAGCCGCACCACCCTCCACGAGTGGATTCGCGACAACAATTGGGAACGTCTCAAAAAAAGCGGCGAATTCATCCCTGCATTCCTCGCAGAGAATATCTACCAGGTCATCGGCAACCTCACTGAGCATCTTCTCTCCGAAGAACGCATAGGCAAGCCCGTAACCATGCAGGAAGCAAACACCATCCACAAACTCACACTCACCATTGGCAAGCTCAAAACCCGCGCCACGCTCAACGAAAACATGGAGACCTTTGCATACTTCACCGAACATCTGGTTAACGCAGACTTCGACCTCGCAAAAAAGTTGCAGCCCCACATCAACGATTTCATCCATGCTCAGGCAGCCCCTGCCCACAAACAATACCAACCCGCTAAATTAGATGACATCGGCTACATACCCACTCCCGGCCCCATCAGCCAGTACCTGGAAAAAGAATTGGATAAGGACGACCTCGAACTTTGGGCATTACAGGAGAAAAACAAAGCTAACCAACCCACCGCCTCTGCTCCATCAACCCCGGCACATCAGGTAACCAGCCAGCCAAAACCAATTCCTGCACCCATAAACGCAATGCCACCGGTTGCAAATAACGAAATCAACAAAATGGTGCAGGATGTGCTCACCAACAAAAAATTTGACGCTGGCAGCTACAATCCGAATAAGAATAAACACCAGTTAGCAGCCTAAGCAAAAATTGCACAGGTGTGCAATTTTAAACGAACAAAACATTGATTATCAATGCCAAAGTGTGCAGTTTTATTTTTTCAACAGTGTGCAGTTTTATCTATCCAATGCCAATCAGGGAAAGAAAAAAATTAACTTTGGCTTCTGCCATTGTCAAAATAAATTATCACAAGCCTATGTCTTTGATTTCAATCCTGGCCTCTTTCATCAAGCGAAAAACCTCTAAAAAATACAGGTTCAATCTGCAGTTTGAACAAAAGAAATGGGATAGCATGAGAAACGTTGCCGACCGGGGCAGGTATGAGTTCCTGGTGGGATATACGCGGCGCAACTATCCTAATGCCCGCATCCTGGACCTGGGATGTGGTGAAGGAATTTTATTAGAGCAATTTGAACCACGTGATTATGGAGCCTACCTGGGTGTGGATTTCAGCGAGGTGGCGATTGCAAATGCAAAGAAACTGGAGAACAGCAAGGTGAAATTTATGGTGGGCGACCTGGATAGTTTATCAATCGAAGGCTCGTTTGATGTAATCATTTATAACGAAACGCTTTATTACCTGCGCAACCCGAAAGGTGCGGTGCAATCGGTGTTTAAGCATCTTGCTCCGGGTGGGGTTATTATCATCAGTATGGTGGACAAACATGGCAAGGAACGTGCAGGGCTGTGGGGGAAGATGGGCTAGATAATGACGACGGTGGAAACGAAGAAAATCAGAAATGATGCTGGGGATAGCTGGACGGTGAGGGTGTATAGGGTGAAAATGTGATGGACGCATGTTTAGTAGAGACGGAATGCATTTCGTCTCTACTAAACGCAGGATTTCGAATATGGTGATGAGTCAGCTGGTACCAACAGGTGTGCCCATGGTAGCATGGCCGGAAATGACCTCGAATACTTTGAGATTAATATCCCGTTTCAGGGCATTTAGTTTTTCAGTTCCCGGCAGCGGATGCGGGAGATGGTAGGCTATCACTAATTGAAATGTTTCTTTGTCGAAGGTTTCGATATAAATATCTACGGGGTCTTTTACCAGCGGCATACTGTGCATGGTTTCTTTAAGAGTGGTTATGAGTTGGGTAAGCTTTTCGTGGGTAATGCCATAACGGATATTGGCTATTACCTTCATTCCCCTGGTTTCGCGGGATGACAGGTTAATGAGGTTCTGGCTTACGAGATGTTGATTAGGGATTATATATGCCGATCCGTCGAGGTTGCGCAGGCGGGTGCTTCTGAAACCTATGCGCTCTACCACACCTTCTATTTCGCCCAGCTTTATTGTTTCGCCTGTCTGGAATGGTTTGTCGGAGAGTATGGTGAAAGCGGCGAAAAAGTTTTCTACGGTTTCTTTGCCCGCAAGCGCTATCGCAATACCGCCAATACCAAGTCCTGTAATGAGTGCGGGTATGTTGACATGGAACACACTGCCCAATATCCAGAAGATGCAAATAATCCAGAGCAGCAACTTCGCCATTTCCTTAAAGAGCGGCAATAACTGCATGCGGGCAAAGTTCTTTTCCATTTGTGCTTTTCCCATGCGCAGATAATAAATAAAGTCAACAAAGCGGGTGAGGACGCGGGTGAAGAACAGGATAAACAGGAAAAGAAAAATATGGTCAGTGAGGTCGCCAAGCGTTATGTCAATTCTTTTCTTTGATAAGATAATGCGGTGCAGCGATACACTGTCGAGGAGGGGCGTAATCTGCTCTAATGCCACAAAATAAAGTACCACCTGCAACAGGCGCTCCATGGGCTTGAACAGCATAGTGCGGATTCTGCCTTTGTGCCGCATATAACTGAATCGTGCTGCCAGGCTGCTGCTGATGCGGGTTAATAAAACCGCTACCGGCCTCTTTAATAATAAAGTAGCCACTACAATGCCTGCAAACAATATATACTCAGACACTTTTACACCCCGGTATTCAAGGTGAAAAAAGTTCCAGTCAATTTCTAAAAGCAGGGGCATTTATTATTGGAATTTGTTTTTTGTAATTGGGTCCCGATAGCTATCGGGATGGATTTCGTCGTACACTTTACGGTTTTCACTTTTAACTTTTGCCGTTTACTTAAACTGCCACATTAAACTCCCTCAGCGCATCATTCAAACTTGTTTTCAGATCGGTTGATGGTTTTCTTGTACCAATTATAAGGGCACAGCTTACGCCATAGTTACCTGAAGGAAAACTTTTATTATAGCTGCCGGGAATTACTACGCTTCGCGCGGGCACCCTTCCTTTGTATTGAATTGGTTCGGGCCCGCTAACATCAGTGATCTTGGTAGACTGGGTGAGTACTACATTAGCGCCAAGCACTGCTTCTTTTTCTACCACAACGCCCTCAACTACTATGCAACGTGAGCCAATAAAACAGCCATCTTCAATAATTACCGGTGATGCCTGTAATGGCTCAAGCACGCCACCAATCCCTACTCCGCCGCTCAGGTGAACGCCCTTGCCTATTTGTGCACAGGAGCCTACTGTGGCCCACGTATCCACCATAGTGCCTTCATCCACATAGGCGCCGATGTTTACGTAGGATGGCATCAATACTACATTGCGGGCGAGGAAGGCTCCATAACGAGCAACAGCATGCGGCACTGCACGCACTCCGAGGGAGGCATAGTCTTTCTTCAATAGCATCTTGTCGTAAAACTCAAATGGTGCCAATTCCCATGTCTGCATCTGCTGTATGCCAAAGTAAAGCAGAATGGCTTTTTTCACCCATTCCTGTACTTCCCAGCCTGTAGGTCCTGGTTTTGCCACGCGCAGTCTGCCTTTGTCCACTTCTTCTATCACTGCACGGATAGCGGCGATATATGTTTCGTTTTTCAGTAATTCCCTGTTGCCATAGGCTTCTTCAATCGCCTGCTGCCAGTTTTGTTCCATAGATTATCAATTCGGGGGCAAAAATAAGAGAAAGTAAGGCAATGTAACTTGATTTTCCGGCAAGGATACAAGAGAAAGCGTGGGTGTGACCAGAACGAATACAATTATAAAAGTGTTATTTGGCAATCAAGGATTTAAATAATTGCGTACTTTTGCAGTATAATTAATAATTTATGGATGAAAAGCACTGTCGTCCGACAAAATCCAGAAAGGGCTTAAAAGGTGTGCGTAACAAATTGATTTACAATAGTTCAGTTTGTTTTTTGGCAAAGCAGGGGGGCGATACTATCCTGGGGTAAACAATGTGCTCTGTACTGGTCT
>CAIMDZ010000074.1 GCA_903839875.1 uncultured Bacteroidota bacterium | reverse complement strand
CAACTTCCGGTCGCACTTCCGATTCTGGAAGAAACCGGAAAGAAACCGGAAATTGCCTGAGATACAACTGATTGAAAATCAACCTGCCTGCCGGTAGGCAGGTGAAAAGTTACTGAACTTGCAAACTATTTTTTATCCGGAATTTTTTACAAAACCAATACAGTTATGAATAATAAATCACCTAATTTGATTTTTTCGTCGGTCCGGCACCGATAATTGTAGGGGCGGTACCCATGCCTGGCTGCCGAATAGGCAGGTGTCCGCCCCTCTCGCGCAGGTCAGACATCATCGCAAAAGCAGATACCGGCAGTAACGGTGGAAACCTGATGGTGAAGGAAATAATCCCATACCTCCTACTCTATTACTTTAATTTCTCATTCCCCTTATGCCTATCCGCATCCCGTATATTCTTTTTTTCAAAGTTCTTTTGCAGCGCGTCGGTAAGGTCTACCCCCGTTTGGTTGGCAAGGCACATGAGTACCCAAAGCACATCGGCCATTTCATCGGCAAGGTCTTTTTGTTTATCGCTTTCTTTGAAAGATTGCTCACCGTACTTTCTGACCATGATCCTGGATAATTCACCTACCTCCTCCATGAGGATGCCGAGGTTGGTTAATTCATTAAAATAGCGGACTCCTACGGTTTTGATCCAGTCATCTACCTGCTGTTGGGCGTCTTTTATGGTTATATCCATGTGTTTTAAGTATTTGTTGGGATTTAGTATTTGTTTCTTTACACAAAATAATAGAACTTTCCCTTTTATTAGACAAAGTAAAAATTTAAATGCAAGCATACGCAACAGACATAGCCGCAGCAGATGCGCTCAAAGTACAGGTAACCACAATAAGGAAAGCCATAGGAAAGGTGATAGTAGGACAGGATGATGTGGTGGAAAAACTCATTATCTCTATTCTCTGCAACGGTCACAGCCTTTTGGTAGGTGTGCCCGGACTGGCTAAAACCCTGCTGGTAAAAACAATTGCAGATGTACTGGACCTTTCCTTTAAGCGCATACAGTTTACCCCCGATCTGATGCCCAGTGATATTATAGGCGCCGAAATACTCAATGAACAACGTCATTTCCAGTTCATTAAGGGACCTGTGTTCGCGAATATTATCCTGGCAGATGAAATTAACCGTACTCCGCCCAAAACCCAGGCGGCCCTGCTGGAAGCTATGCAGGAACGTAATGTGACCGCAGCAGGTGTTTTATATAAATTACCGTCTCCTTTCTTCGTACTGGCTACTCAAAACCCGATAGAGCAGGAAGGTACCTACCCGCTGCCTGAGGCTCAATTGGACAGGTTTATGTTCCAGGTGACACTTGATTACCCCAGCTTTGCCGAGGAAGTAACTATTGTGCGTAATACTACCGGCGCTTCTGTGCCAGAACTGAGTACAGTGATATCAGGTGAAGATATTTTGTATTTCCAGGACCTGGTGCGGCGCGTGCCGGTGCCCGATAATGTACTTGAATATGCCGTGGGGCTAGTACAGAAAACACGGCCAGGCTCACCTACAGTGGCACAGGTGGCAACTCAGTACCTTGCCTATGGTGCGGGTCCGCGTGCATCGCAATACCTGATACTAGGCGCTAAGTGCCATGCGCTTATCCATGGTAAGTATTCACCTGATATAGAAGATGTTCGTGCCATGGCTTTGCCGGTGCTCAGGCATCGTATTCTCAGGAACTACAAAGCTGAAGCGGAAGGGATAACACAGCAGTCGCTGATAAAGCAGTTGATGTAATTTGGGAATTAGGGATTTGTAATTGGGAATTTGGATTGGGAAGTATTTGGGGGATTGGAATTATACTGTAAACGGGATAAAATAGTGCATTTATAATTACGGACTTTGCGAGCTTAGGAACTTCATAAAATGTGTATTACCAAAAAATTATTACTCGCGTCTTTGCGTCTTTGCGCCTTTGCGTGAGACTTTTTTTCACTTATTTATACCGCGTGGGTATAGGATTGGGGCGTACTTTGTTTTTTTGGTTTTAACTTTTCACTTGTATGGAAAACATCGAACAAAAAGCTCATTTTCTGCGTAGCGAATACACGATAAAATTATCAGAGCTGGACGCAGGCACTCCACGTAAATGGGGCAAGATGAATGTGCAGCAGATGATCGAGCATATGAGTGACTATGTTCGGATAGCCAACGGAAAGACAACGGTTGAGATCGTTACACCGGAAGATAAACTGCCAAGGATGCAGGGCTTCCTGGCAAGCGAAAAACCTTTTCCGGAGAATACGCCTAATGTTTTGATGCCTGATGAGCCTGTACCTGTAAAGCATGCAACAAAACAGGACGCAATCAAAGAGTTACAGGAGGAATTGGACCATTTCTTTACCGTTCATAAAAACGAGACCGAAAGGAAAACACCCAATCCGTTTTTTGGTTTATTAGATTTTGATAGCCAGGTACAATTGCTTTATAAGCATGCTACGCACCATTTAAGGCAGTTTGGGGTGGAGGTCTAAACCCCTCCCGCTAAAAAGCGGGACCTTGTTCCGGGGGACCAATAATTTAGCTTATGTTTCTTAGCTGAGCCTGGTAGCAATGCCGGACGATAATCATTTTCCGCCTGGACGATGATGCCTCATTTGGAATCAGTAGCTAATAAACTTTCCTGAAAATGTTTTTCCATTTCCATTATCCGTTACCCTGTAATAATAAATACCGGGTACCCTTACAGAATTTCCTATCAACAACTCTTCTTTATTGTAAATGGGAATATTGAAAACCGTTTGCCCCATTTCATTAATCACTGTCAGCCTGCCTGACTCAATAATGTATGGGAAGGCGATACGGCTGTTTTCGTTGATGGGGTTAGGGAATATCGAAGCAGAACTATTGCCTGGTAGTGTCTTGACCTCAACAGGGTGAATATCGCAACTGGAAGAGTTATTAAAATTAATAGGACCCGCAAGTCCCCAGGATGGTACCGCATAGCTTAATGAATCGGTATTGCCATTATAGGTGAAGCAGATCAATTGATGCGATACCTCAAAAGCTCCATAGGGATTGGCTGGATAATCGAAGCCATTCGTACACCCAATACCTTCTATGACCTGGTAGGTAAACGGTGGAATAATAGTTATTCCTGAGTCGAAGCCTGCAAAATGCCATAATTTGTACCACAATCCATTGATCTGTGTAGAGTCAACTGAGGTCACCCAACTAACAGTGGGTGAGGAAAATAGCTGGTGATTTTTAACTGTATCCCCTGCATGCCAGTTATAATTATACAGTACCTGGTCAGAAGTATCCACGGTGGTAGCCATAGTATTATTGTACTTGATATAAACAATGCCGGCAATCGTGTCTTCGCGTACAAAAGATGAACCAAGCCACCTATATTTCCGTCCGCTGATCAAAGTGTCTTTAATGTAATGTTGAGTTCCGGTTGATTCAGTTAAACTAACATCAATTGAGCAGGTAAAATATTTCCACACATTGGCGCTGTCAGTAAAATGTATTTTTTGTGCGGAGGAGGACAAGCTTACCAGGGCGCATAGCGCAAGAATAGTAAATGATCTCATAGGGGTAGTGATTAATTAATAATTTTTCCTGAAAACGATTGTCCGTTCTCATTGTTCAAAACATGGTAAAAAAAGACGCCCCGCGCCTTCAATCTATTGCCAATCAAAATTGCATTTTTATTGGTGAAAGTAATATTGATCACAGATTGTCCTAATTCATTTACTACAATTAACGTGCCAGATTTCAAGGAGTAAGGGAAAATAAATGTGCAGGATTCGTTTGCAGGATTAGGAACAACTTTTACATTGTTGGATTGTAGGGGAAGCTGCCCTACAGCATCGCCGCCAATAATAGTATGACTATGGTCGGCATAGAAAGCCGCGCAACTGGAATCATTGTCGTAATAACTGATGTAATTGAATGCATAAGCAACGACTGGTTTGCTTAATGGTGTAGAAGTGGCAACGACGTAATTCTTAAAACAAAGGAGCTGCTGTGAAAAGGAAGTAAGGCTGTAAGGACTGGCGGGATACAAAGGACCGTTGGTGCTTCCGATGCCTTCAATAACATTATAAACCAGGGTTCGTACCGAATCGGGATAGTATAATACGGAATCGGTGCCCCCGAAATGCCATACTTTATACCATATACCGGCCAGTTGTGTGGAATCAATATTCGTGACCCACGCTATGTACTTATCCTGTGCATAATTTGTCCGAAGTGTATCGTTCACAACCAGGTTGAAATCGTACATGACCTTTTCAACAGAATCCGGGAGGTCTAAAAAATAAATCCTGCCAGCACTTTCCCTGACCGGGATAGTGGCAATACTTGTAATAAGGTAGCGGTAAGTGTTGCCATGATAATTGAATGTAGTGGAATCGAAAAAGGCAGTAGTGTACCTGGTAGGGATAGGTATGCAGCAGCCAATATTACTATCTATTAATGACCAGACATTGGAGGTATCAGTAAAACTTATTTTCTGCGCAAAAGAAGGTATAGACGACAGGAGTATTACAGTAAATAAAACAAGTTTTTTCATAATTTACCTGGTAAAGGCGAGCAAATATATGGTAATATTTTTAACCAAAATATTTTTGTTATATCTATGTTGGTTATTGAGCAATGAATTTACCTGAAAATATTTCCCCGCTTTCATTATCAGTTACCCTGTAAAAGTAGATGCCAGGAACTTTTGTTTTGTCGCCTATCAGTATTTCATTTTTATTTTGGATGGGGTTGTTGAGAATTGTCTGGCCATGCTATTGAGTATTATCAGTTTGCCGGATGAGATGTTATTCAGGAAAATGATCTTGGTGGTGTTGTCGATTGGGTTGGGGTAAACTGTAACTGTTCCTTTGGGGTGGCTAAGTTGTTTAATGCCTGCACCGAAGGTGAGGCTGCAACTTGTCGAATTATCGAAGTAGCCAGCGACCTTATAGCTGAGTGATGGGGTGGTTCCGTTACTGTTGAAACAGGTAAGCGATGTTGAAGATTCAAAGTGAGATGGGTCAGTGGGAAAGAGCGGTGAATTAAGACAACCTATCCCTTCCACCACATCATAGGGCGCTGTCTTAAATCCTGTTACCGGTGTGTCGGTAGATCGTTCCAAATGCCAGGTTCTGTGGTAGACGCCGTTGATGATCACAGAGTCCTTTGCTGTTACCACATGTGGCCTTGTGCCTGCGAAGAAAAATGTATCCCCTATAGCAAGCGTATAGTCATACAGCACCTGTGTGTCGATATAGACCTTCCCGGCCGCGATATCTTCGCGAACCAAGACTGCGCCGGGGACAGCGTTGTAGGTAAGCTTGTGATAGATGGTACCGCTCACAACGGTATCGCCGGTGTATTGCCAGGTGAATGCGTACGAATAATAGGGCACATTGGCTAGGTCATACTCAAATCCATGCCACACATTTGTACTATCACAGAATCGTATCTTCTGCCCAAAAGACAAACCACAACTTAAAACAAAAACTAAAACAAGTAAGGCTTTCCGCATAGGTAATGTATTCGAATACCTAAAGATAATATAATATTTCCAATCTATGTTTCGCCGTTTTCAATAACACGCTTAAAAATTCTAAATTGCACCCTATTCCAGTACTTACGACTAAAAACTTACGACTTACGACTATATGCTGACACAACTGAAAAACTACGCCGAGGGCAAATGGGTAAACGGAACCAGGGAAGGTGAAACCCTGCATAACGCCATAACCGGCGATGCCATATACACCGCCAGCAGCGACGGCCTCGACTTCGGCGCCATGATGCAATATGCCCGCAAAGTGGGCGGCCCCGCACTGCGCAAACTCACCTTTCATGAGCGGGGCAGAATGCTGAAGGCGCTGGCCTTTCATCTGCTGGAGCGCAAAGAATATTTTTATACTATCAGTGCGCTTACCGGCGCCACCCGCTCCGATTCGTGGGTGGACATTGAAGGCGGTATCGGCAATCTTTTTGCCAATGCCAGCCTGCGCCGCCAGTTTCCGGATGAGCGGTTTTATGTGGATGGCGATGCGGCAAAACTCTCGAAGAACAATACGTTCATCGGTCATCACATAATGGTGCCGCGTGAAGGGGTAGCAATACATATCAATGCTTTCAACTTCCCGGTGTGGGGCATGCTGGAAAAGATTGCTGTGAACCTTCTGGCGGGTGTACCTGCTATTGTGAAGCCGGCTACGCTTACGTCTTATCTTACCGAGGTCGTTTTCCAGGAGATTATTAAGTCAGGTATTTTGCCGGAGGGGTCGTTGCAGCTAATTTGCGGCTCAGCACGGGGAATACTCGATCATATTCAGACGCAGGATATTGTAACCTTTACAGGTTCTGCAACAACCGGCAGAATGCTGAAAGCGCACCCACGTATCTTATCAGAAGCGGTTCCATTCAATATGGAAGCCGACTCACTAAACAGTTGCATACTTGCTCCCGATGTTCACCCAGGGTCGGTGGAGTTTGATATTTTTATTAAAGAGGTGGTGCGCGAAGTAACAACCAAAGCCGGGCAGAAATGTACTGCCATTCGCCGCATCATTGTTCCCGCCGACAGGGCAGAGGATGTGCAGATAGCGCTGGGCAAGCGCCTGCAGGGAACCATCATTGGAGACCCTTCGATAAAGGAAGTGCGCATGGGTCCGCTGGCTGGTATATCGCAACGTAATGAGGTGCGTGAAAAGGTACAGCAGCTTGCCAAATCACAGACAATTGTGATTGGTAACATGGACCATTTTGAGGTAATGGGCGCTGATAAAGAAAAGGGAGCCTTCCTGCCACCGCTGATCTTTCTGAACAATGAACCATTCAAAAATACCGATTGCCACAACATAGAAGCGTTCGGGCCGGTATCTACCATTATACCCTATAACACCATTGATGATGCTATAGAACTGGCGCGGATGGGTATGGGTTCGCTGGTGGCATCTGTGATTACAGCAGATGATGATATTGCAAAAGAAATAGTACTCGGCACAGCATCCATGCATGGGCGCATACTGGTGCTTAATGCCGACTGCGCGAAGGAAAGTACGGGCCACGGCTCACCGATGCCATTGCTGGTGCATGGCGGTCCCGGAAGAGCGGGTGGGGGAGAAGAGATGGGCGGCAAGCGCGGCGTGTTGCACTACATGCAGCGCACAGCCATTCAAGGATCGCCTACTACGTTAACACGAATCACTAATGTATATCAGCAAGGAGGCAAGCAACACGAAACTGATGTGCACCCTTTCCAAAAACATTTTGAAGACCTGCAGATAGGGGAGACCCTCGTTACTGCAAAACATACAGTAACCGAGACAGACATCACCAACTTTGCCAACGTGAGTGGCGATAACTTCTACGCCCACATGGATGCCACATCGCTTGAAGGAACCATCTTTGAGCGCCGTGTAGCCCACGGTTACTTCATATTGTCAAAAGCCGCAGGCCTCTTTGTAGATGCAAAGAAAGGACCGGTGCTGCTTAACTATGGTATTGATGAATGCCGCTTTACCAAGCCCGTTTACCCTGGCATGACCATTGGTGTAAAACTAACGGTAAAAGAAAAAACAGCTCAGGAAAAACGCACACTGGAAGACATTGCAAAAGGCATAGTAAAATGGCTGGTAGATGTGTATGACGAAACCGGGGAAACGGTGGCTATTGCGACTATTCTTACAATGGTTAGGAAGAGAGACCAGGAGTAGAATTACTGTCTTATTTCTGCTACTGCTTATTAATAGTAATGTGTGGCACATATTTTGCTGTATATTTATATTCGTACTTGGCATATGAAATTGTCCCTGCACTTCTTTTTGGTAGTAACAGTTGTAATTTTTGTGCAGACCTTGGCTGGCTGTAAAAAAAGCAAAAATGCAACTCCTCCGCCTGTTTCCAAAGGTATTCTGACAGTTGTGAAGAATTGGCACGTGCGCGAAACCTCGCACAGGACATACTATGATACTGCATCAAAAAAATGGCTGTATTCAGACACTTTAGTTAATTACCTGCCCGATAAGTCTTATGCATTCAGTTTAGATACTCCTGTCCACCCCGGCGGCGGTAGTGAATGGGTGAGTGCCGGTCAATATCATCTTTGGAGTGTTATGGGGCATTTTTATTATCGGGAGATCGATTACTTTTTTTTAAAAGATAGTGTATACACCAGCAATAGTTCTGAAAATTATAACGGTGTTGACGAGACCGACTATTTCGAGCATGAAGAATGGACGTTTTGAAGCTAGCCGTTGGATGATAAAGAAGATTATAGTCATTGGTAGGAGAAATTCATCTTGCAAATATTTACTTTACAAACGCCGCTTCATCTAAGGTTAGGCCGGTTTTTTCTGCGTTCCGACCGATTGAGCAATCTGCATGAATTTAGTATATTTGCATTTATGAGCAAGAGTGAAATATATGCAATGATAAAGAACACGGTAAGTTATTACCTGCCGGATGCACGTGTTTTGCTGTTTGGTTCTCATGCCCGAGGTAATTACAACAGCCATAGCGATTACGACCTGCTTATCATTACTCCTAATGGGTTATCAGAAAGAGAGAAAATAATCTGGAGTAGCAAGTTGGACAGGGCTCTTGTTAATGCGATACATGCGCCTTTTGATATACTAGTATATACCGAAGAGGATATAACGAAAAAAAGAGAGCTGCCGGGACATATTGTGCGGACCGCGATGCGGGAGGGAGTTGTTCTATGATGGCTGCTTTGAAAGAATTTGTAGATGCGTGGATGCTCAAAGCCGACCATGATTTAATTACTGCACAGCGATTGTTGGAAATAGAACCAATGATATTGGATAACGCTTGTTTCCATTGTCAACAAGCGGTTGAAAAAAGCCTCAAAGCGCTGTTATGCTATCACGGGAAGGAGATAGAAAAAACGCATAGTATTAATTTTCTTTTGGGAGAGTGTTCTCTTTTCGATTTGGTTTTCACAACTATTGATCCATTGAGCCTGAACGCTTATGCCGTCAAAGGCCGTTACCCCGATTTAAACGAAATGCCGGAAGTAGAGGAAGCAAGAGCATATTACCAGTTAGCAATCCACATAAATACTCTGGTTAAAGACAGACTTATTTTTTCTGCGTAATAAAATTACCTGTTGGCATACTTCAATGTCTTCCTGATAATTGGCGAGTCCCTAAAGTAATCATACCCGTCATTAATCACGTTCGAATAAATAAAAATGAGCGATCTCCTTTTTATTGTCTTTATGATTTCAATATGGTGGTCTTCAGGTAATACCAGGCAGCCATTGCTTTGCCCCGGAAAGCCATGGTTGTCTGCCAGGCCGCAGGCTGAGAGATAGGCAGATATACCTTTTACATTGCCGTCGTCGCCGGTGTGGTAGCATTTGCATTCTGTGAGTACGACATGGTAATTGGTGTCGGTGATGCCAAGTTCCTCTTTCGCATCGTCACTACTAAGATCATAGGAGCCTGTGGTGTGAATTACGATGTCGCGTCTTTTTACGTTATTGTTTATTCCTTTTTCCAGGCCTTCAAGTATGATAACATCTTTGTGTGGATTAGTAATAGCATACTTGCAGAGATGGCAGGGGTTGTCAGTTTGTCGGGCCCTTTTTGCTAATATCAATCCCAGGCTGCTCACCTCAGTATTCTCCATATTGCTAAAGAAAACAGGGAAATGGAACTTATCGTTCTTATGCCCGGTTCTACCGGAGCCCTGCGATATCAGGGTGTCAAAAAGAAGTTTATGATGCTTAAGGTCTATAGTTGCGAAACGCAGCTTGTTACCCAATTTGGTATAGTCAACAACCGAAATTATTTTTTTATTTTTATAGCGGCGTCGGTGCCTGATGTGGATGCGCCTTTTGTCTATCATCTGTTTTTCGAGGTAGGCGACTTTGAATGCGTTTAAGGATATATTGCCGGTATCAATTTTTGCATCATTAAAAATAGTTTCAGCAGCAATAAGTATTTGATTTATTTTTTCTTTTTTTGAAAGAACCTCTAAAAGACTGTCCGTATTATACCAGGATACTTCCTGGCAGTATAGGTTGCCAACGGTTGAAAATAGCATGATCAATAAAAGAGTTCTTTTCATACCGGAAGCAATCTTTAAATAGTAAAAGTAAGACTGAATAACTTTAATTAAAATTTTGGCCTAATTTTAATTGTAATTCAACCAATAATATGAAACACATCATTTCTTTCTGCATTCTGCTTATGTTAGTATTAGCAGACAACTACGTATTTTCACAAACAAATAAGTCTGCAACCAAAATAGAAAAAGGCGACACTAAAGGGGTTGAAGAAAAGGTGATTACAACTGCTGGTACTGCAGCAAGCACTCCCAAATTATTTTCTTATGTAGAGCAGATGCCTGTAGCCGGCTACGACTGGGATGCTTACATCACACATAACTTAAGATATCCCGACGCTGCTCGTGAAAAAAAAATAGAAGGGCGGGTGTATGTAAAGTTTGTTGTGAATGAAGACGGGAAAATAAGTGATGTGCAATTGCTGCGCGGAATATGTGGCGGCTGTGATGAGGAAGCCAAACGGGTAATAGCTGCTGCCCCAAAATGGAAACCTGGAAAGCAGAATGGTAAACCTGTTCCGGTTTATTTTACATTGCCGGTTGTATTTAAGCTTAAGTAATTGCCACATCGTACCATGTAATATTATTTGGCTGAAAAAAGAATATTTCATTGAAATTATTCATGAATTCTGACGATAATGTGCTTAATTATCAGACATCTTTTTGTCATTTAGGGTACTAAAATTGCAAAGTGCTTATTTCTATTCTATATTTGTTACCTGCACTAAACATATGATTATGCGCCACATTGAAGGTTATGTAAATCACGAGATAGAACATGGTATTTCCACCATTGAATTTTTTCATCCATCCGGCAATTCTTTACCGGGGGGTATTCTGACTGATCTTGCGAAAACTATTAATGATGTTGGTATTGATGAGCGGGTGAAAGTAATTGTTTTGCGCAGCGCGGGTGACAAGGCGTTTTGCGCAGGCGCATCGTTTGATGAGCTGATCGCAATTAATACTGAGGAAGAAGGGGAGAAGTTCTTCAGCGGATTTGCACATGTGATCAATGCTATGCGAAAGTGTCATAAGCTAATAATAGGCAGGGTTCAGGGAAAGGCGGTTGGAGGCGGGGTTGGATTAATAGCTGCAACCGATTATGCCATAGCGACAGAAGAATGCTCAGTGAAATTAAGTGAACTTGCTGTAGGTATTGGTCCTTTTGTTGTTGGCCCCGCAGTAGAACGTAAAATAGGTTTGTCCAGTTATGCTCAACTGGCGATTGATGCCACAGAATGGCGGTCTGCCGACTGGGCTAAGCGCCATGGGTTGTATTCTGAAATACACAAAACCTTACAGGAGGCGGATGATTCGGTTTCCAGACTGGCCGAAAAGTTATCGCATAGCAGTCCCGAAGCAATGGCACAGTTAAAGAAAGTATTCTGGCATGGTACAGAACATTGGGATAAATTACTTACAGATCGTGCAGCCATAAGCGGACAACTTGTGTTGAGTGATTTCACCCGGAATGCAATAAATAAATTCAAGTCGAAATCTTCTAAATAAATGAATAGTTGATAGGTTGATAAGTTGACAGGTTCATATGTAAATGAGTGTAAGTCTGTTAAATTAAATTAAATTAAATTCACTACATCCACATTAAATTCTGACTTGTCAACTTATCAACCAATCAACTTTTTCTTAACACGGCAACAAACATGCTGTCAGCCTTAACGGCAATGCCATTAATGAGTTGTGAACTTTCTAAATGCAGGCTGGTTTCTTTTACAATTTCATTCACTACATCTTCATTTTCTTTTTTGAAAACTGAGCATGTTATATAAATTAGCCTGCCTCCCGGCTTGAGGTAACCCGAAACATTTACTGCAATTGTTTTTTGCAAAGTTGCAAATTGCTCTAAGCTGTTGGGGTCAAAGAAATACATTTGCTCAGGTGTTCTTGCCCATGTACCGGAGCCACTGCATGGTGCATCGCAAATGATGTTGTCAAATAGTTTGCTGCCAAGGGCTTTGGCAAGCTGTTCTTTATTGGAGACATCAGTAACATGTGCAATGGGCAATATATGCCGGTATTGCCTGAACCTTTGCTGGAGATTGTAGATGATGGTTTCCCTGCGGTCTGTAATTGTGAGGCGAACACCCGGCTCCATATCTTTCAATAACAAAGATTTTCCTCCTGCCCCTGAGCAGCAATCATACCACAATTCGTTTTTTTTCGGGTTAAACCAATTTCCGGTTTGCTGGGAGGATGCATCCTGAACAACGTAACTATCTGGTGGCAGCAAGGTGTCTATTTTAGCCCCATTGGGCAATGAAATGCAGGTATCTGTTATGAAGGTAAAGGGTATCTGCTGGCTATTTAGCATACTCAGAAGCTTTCCTTTATCTTTTCGGATACGGATAAAAAGATCAGGTTGCACCAGCATGGACCGGAGCCAATCTTCTTTTTTGATACCATCCGATAGTGCAATCTCAAAAGGGAACAGGGCATTTAGATCAAATGGGATTTCAGGTATTTCAACCACAGATTTAGGAGGTAGTAGTTTTTCATTGCCGCAACGCTTCATGCAAATGGTAACCTGCTCTTCAATCCCAATTCCTAATTCCCAATTCCTAATTCCTTTACTACAGCGATAATAGCTATAAGCCAATGCGCTGAGTATTTTTCTGTCTCTGCTGCCGAGAATGGGGAATTGTTTAAAATAGGACTTCAGGAAATGCGCTAATGGAATACTTCCATCGTACTTTTCAATGATAGCGGTTATGTGTTGCCATATATAGCGCATGAAACTAATGATATTTAAAGTCTTTCGGAATAGAGCTATCAATCCATTTACAATCCAAATTCCCAATTACAAATTCCCAACCTGCCTGCCGTCAGGCAAGGTTCCATAAAAAATCTACATTTTTTCCGGCATTCTTATGCCCATAAGATGCATGGAATGGCGAAGTATGGAGGCGGTCATTATAATGATCATCAGGCGTAGTTGTTTTTTCTCCTCGCTTTCTGCTTTTGAAATACTGTGGGCGTCATAGAAGGTATTGAACATTTGCGCCAGTTGGAATGCATAATTGCATATTGACGAAGGATTGAACTCAGCGCCGGCATCAGCAAGTATCAATGGATATTCCTCTAATGCTAAAATGATTTTGGTTTCCAATGGCAATAAGGGCGCAGACTGGGTAAAAGACTGGAACTTTGTTGCATCAGGAACTAAAGGCACATTTTCTTTTCTTAAGATAGAGCAGATACGTGCATGAGCATATTGAATGAAAGTTGCAGTAAAACCATGCAGGTCTATAGATTCCTTTGGGTCGAAGATCATTTTCTTCTTTGGGTCTACCCGTAACAGGTAGAACTTCAATGCACCAAGGCCTATAGTCTCATATAGTTTCACCAGTTCATCCTTCGAGAACCCTTCTGTTTTCCCGGCCTGTTCTGTCTGTTCTTTCGCAAGGTTGATCATTTCCTCCACCATGTCATCCGCATCCACTACATTCCCCTCGCGGCTTTTCATTCTCCCGCTTGGTAACTCTACCATACCGTATGAAAGATGGTAAATGCCATGCGCGCAAGGCTCTCCCAGTTTTTTCAGCACGATTTTCAAAACATTCATGTGATAGTTTTGTTCATCGGCAATCACATACACCGATTGGTTCAGTTTGAATTCGTCATACTTCAACTTTGCTGTTCCCAGGTCCTGCGTCATATAGACAGAAGTACCGTCACCACGAAGCAGTAATTTTTCATCATGGCCTTCGTCCTTAAGGTCAACCCATACCGAGCCGTCTTCTTTTTTATAGAGTACCCCTTTACGAACACCATCTTCCACAATTTTCTTTCCAAGCAGGTAGGTGTCGCTTTCATAATACACCTTGTCAAACGAAACACCCAGCTTTTTATAGGTTACATCAAATCCTTTGTACACCCAGCTATTCATCATTTGCCATAGGCTCTTTACATCAGTATCTCCAGCCTCCCATTTGCGCAGCATATTTTGCGCTTCCTTCATTATGGATGCTTCTTTTTCGGCGGTTTTTTCGTCCATTCCGTCAGCTGCCAATTTCGCTATCTCCTGTTTGTAAACGTCATTAAACTTTACATAGTAGTCGCCCACGAGGTGGTCTCCCTTAACGCCTATTCGTTCCGGCGTATCGCCGGTTCCATAGCGTTCCCACGCCACCATTGACTTGCAGATATGTATCCCGCGATCGTTGATGAGGTTTGCTTTAACCACCTGCTTGCCATTAGCCTTTAATATTTCTGCCATAGCCGCACCAAGGAAAATATTACGCAGGTGGCCAAAGTGCAAGGGTTTATTGGTATTAGGCGATGAGTATTCCACCATCACCCGGCAATCAGCCTTGCACTTATCGCCAAAGCGCGTATCAGTAAAATGGTTCAGAATAAATGCCCCCCAACAGGTATCTCTTATCGTCAGGTTCAGAAAGCCACTCACGATCTCATAAGCTGAGAACAAATCTGTTTTATCTAACAGGAAATCACCCAGTTGCTTTCCTATGGCATCAGGCTTCTGTTTCAATAACTTGAGAAAAGGGAAAAGTACAATTGTATAATCGCCTTTAAACTCAGGTTTTGTCTGGTTAACGGTGATCATTGTGCAATCTATATGAATATCAGGATAAAGCCGTTTAAAAGCGTCTTCTGCTGCGTGTTTGATCTGGCTGGCAAGCGTCATTTAACATTAATTTGTTGCAAAAATACCCTTTATACGGTGTAAATAAAAACCTGTATAGCCATGAAACAGAATGTTCCTCCAATCGCAAATTTTAGCAACATGGAATTATTATCCAAAGCAAGTTAAGAATGGCAGGAGTTTATTATATGATTAGCTTAGTTTTTTGATCACTATCTCCACACGCTTCCTTTTTGAATCCTTTTCAATATCTCTGATCCTTGTGTTTAGGATACTGATGAATTTTCCTTTGTTTTGGTAATTTATATGTGGGACTGCTTTTTCGGCATATGCAGGTAATTGGTTTGTAGGGCAATCCTGCAATTGTTCCAGGAAGAGAGCGAAAGCATCATCTGCATATTGTTTTTCAGCACAGAGCTTTAATAAAATACCCACACAATGGTCTGTGGTTATCACTGATCCCTTATCGGCAACAGCGATGATCTTACCCAGGGCATTATAAATCAGCTTTGGGTTTTCCGGGGTTATCATATCAAGCGCAGTCATTGCACCCCATTGCAGCCGGTTATTTTTATTGTCAAGGAGATTAATAAACTCTTTTGCGTAGGCGGAGACTAGTTTTGGGTTTAATTCTCCTAATTCGTAAAGCACCTTGATGCAATCGCTTTGGATATTCTTGTTTTTGTTATTCAGGTTGACAACAAGTTCTTTGATCGCTTCAACGTCTCCTGAATCAGCTAAAGATCTGGCAAGCTCTTTGTTTGGGTCAGAACCACGGATGCCTAATGAAGAGGCAAGTTTATTTACGACTGTCATTTATATTGGGGAATATGATCCTCAAATATAGTGAAATCAGCAGCCCCTGCAACAATTGTGCCATATGGTTTTTTATTTCGGAAGGATAAGCGAGGAAGATGACTTATTTGTAGTCTTTATTAAATGTCCCAATTATTTCACCGGTAGCCAATATATGTCCCTGCATTACTTTTTCAAGCTCTGCCTTGGTGCTTTTTTTGCTAATGTTTAGTTTCGTATCTAAGGCATATACCTTAAAATGGTACTGGTGGGGTACCTGATTTCGGGCACATTCCTCTATACCCGGTTTCATTAAAACTGTTTAATCCTTCGTTATCACTTTTGAAATTTTCAGGCAGATTATTGGAAGTTACATCCAGGTTCCACATTATCCAGTTAATAAAGCATTTATCGCCAGGATTGCATAGTACGGCTGTTGTGGGTACTGCTTTTTTCACGGACCTTTTTTTTGTCGCCTTGCCTGGTTTAGCTTTTGCAGTTGCGGCAACGGGTGGGTCAGGTACTTTACTTCCATCAGGATCAAATACAATGATGGCAAATGATTTAGTGTTTTCAGGAATGTTCCCAATAGTAACCGGAGGACTGAATTCTGGTCCTTTACAGGTATATTTTACAGGAATAGTACTATTATCTGAAATGCAGAGCTTGTAACTACAAGGCTGTTTTTGGGGTCTGTAAATGATGTTATGCTTATGATGGCCAGTAATGACAATGGTAAAGTTAGGAGGCGCATAAAATGTTTTTTCATACTACTACAAAAAATCATGCCAATGCCGGATGGAGAAACATTTCGTAGTCTTGATGCCATTGGTATCAAACGGTTATATTACATAAAGGAAGGTGCACCCGATGCCGACCGCGTACCGCCATAGCTTTAGCGGAAGGGCAGGGTATAGCACATTTAAATGCAGCGACATGAATAATTACTCATGTACCATTACATTTTCCGCAAATATTTTTGATACAGTTGTCTTTAGATTTTTTCCGGCGGTTATGACAATTGAGTTATCGAAATGGATCTTTTCTACTACGGTAATCTTTGTACCAATGCCAATATCTAATTTCTTCAGGTATCGCAGGAAAGAAGTGCTGGTATCTTTTACAGCTACTACACGGCAGCTTTTCCCTTCATCCATTTCAGCAAGGAGGGTTTTAAAGGAGGTTGCAGATTCACCATTCGCCTTTGGAATTGGGTCGCCGTGCGGATCATATTGCGGAAAGCCGAGGAATTTCTCCAGCCGGTCGGCCAGTTCGGCATGTTGTATATGTTCCAGTTGTTCGGCAATATCATGTATTTCGTCCCACCCATAGCCTAGTTTATCCAGCAGAAATACTTCCCATAACCTGTGTTTACGAACGATAAGGATGGCAACATTTTTGCCTTTTTCAGTAAGTTTTACACCCTTGGTCTTTTCATAGTTCAATAGCTTTTTATCAGCCAGTTTTTTAATCATATCCACCACCGAAGCCGGGTTGTTGTTCAATGCTTCGGATATTGCAGTAGGGGATATTTTTTTTAGCCCCTGCTTGTCGAGGTGATAAATGATCTTTAGATAATTCTCTTCTGAAAGTGTTTGCATAATGCTGTTGGCCAGGCATAAAGTTATTGAATTATCAGTAAATGAATAATTATTAGGCATGCCTAACTAAAAATATTTGATTAATAATAAAAATGGAGTAAGTTTGCTCATTAATTGATATTGTCAGTAACCTAATGAACTTTAAAGTTATTAAAAGGAAGGCATGGCGTTCAGAAAGTAATAGTAAAAGCCTTTCGGAAGTTTTTTCGTCAGTGCAAGTGCCAAGGAGCGGTGGCTTCTGGAAGAAATTGCTGGCATTTGCAGGTCCGGGTTTAATGGTATCCGTAGGATATATGGATCCCGGCAATTGGGCTACTGATATAGCTGGTGGAGCACAATTCGGCTATACCATGTTATCTGTGATCCTTATCTCAAATTTCTTTGCTATCATTCTTCAATATCTGGCGCTCAAGCTAGGCATAGCAACAGAGAGAGACCTGGCACAGGCTTGCCACGATCATTACAGCAAGCCATTAAGTTTTTGTTTGTGGGTTTTGTGCGAGGTCGCGATAGCGGCCTGCGACCTTGCAGAGGTAATTGGCGCAGCCCTTGCGTTGAACCTGCTGTTTCATATACCCCTCACCTGGGGTGTACTGATTACCGCATTTGATGTCTTGTTGATCCTCTATTTCCAGCATAAAGGTTTCAGGTTGATAGAAAGTATTATTGCTTCGCTGATCCTGATTATCCTTGTTTGTTTTGTTTATGAGATCATTGCTTCAAGACCCGCTATGTTCCCATTATTAAGCGGACTAATTCCAAAGCAGGAAATTATTTTTAACCCTAAAATGCTCTATATCGCCATTGGCATATTAGGCGCCACCGTAATGCCCCACAACCTGTACCTGCATTCCAGTATTGTGCAAACACGCAATTATGAAAGGGATGAGTCAGGAAAAAGGATGGCGATCAGGTTTGCAACAATTGACAGCACAGTTTCTTTATTGTTTGCTTTTTTTATCAATGCTGCAATACTTATTGTAGCTGCCGCTACTTTTCACACAACCGGGCATCACGAGGTTGCGGATATTACCGTAGCCTATAAATTACTTGATCCTTTGCTTGGCGCATCAATTGCGGGTACTGTATTTGCTATTGCATTGCTGGCTTCAGGCCAGAACTCTACAATGACAGGAACACTCGCGGGACAAATCGTAATGGAAGGCTTTTTGAATATACGGTTAAAACCATGGATAAGGAGATTGATAACAAGGGCAGTTGCCATTATTCCTGCCTTTATTGTCACATTGCTTTATGGTGAAAAAGGTATTGCAAGTTTGCTGATCCTTAGCCAGGTGATACTTTCCATGCAGTTGAGCTTTGCAGTTATTCCCCTGGTAATATTTACCGGCGACCGTGATAAGATGGGCATCTTTGTAAATAAACTACCTACAAAAATAACTGTTTGGTTTGTTGCGGGGATAATACTGTTGCTGAACCTGTATTTATTGTATGACACTTTATTTGTCCATAAAGGATAAAATGATCTAATCCAATTTCTTAATTTAACCTGTTGTATTTAACTTTATCCTAAAAGGGTTAATTGACTAAACAAGAACATATCGCATATTGGACTCGAACATCAAATTCGGATTGGGAAGCTGTACAAATTTTGTTTAAATCGAAGAAATATCTTCATTGATTATTTTTCTCTCATTTGGTTTTAGAAAAATTGTGTAAGGCGCACTGGGTAAAAGATAATATAGAAAATACACCACCAAAAATTCACAACCTAATTGTGATAATTGGAATACAAAATTCAATATTGCTGAAGAGGACAAGGATTTTCTTAGAGCAATGAATCAATTTCAATTAGAAGGCAGATACCCCGATTATAAAAATACACTTTATAAAAACTATAAAGCAGTAAGAACAAAAAATATTCTTGATAAGGTTAATTTATTTAGAAAATGTTTACTCAAAAATCTGTAATAGCTTATTTAAAGAAACTGGCGGATGAAATGCTTGCATCCGGTTTTCACCTTAAAAAGATGGTGCTTTGCGGTTCATACTCCAGGAATGAGCAGCACAAATGGAGCGATATAGATGTGGCAATAGTAGCCGATGAATTTAATGGAATAGGTTATGACGATGTGTTGCTATGCTCACGTCAACTTTCAAAATTTCCGAAATTAAATAGTATTCAGCCCCGTACTTACAATACAAAGGATTTCTTACCTTCAAAAGATCCCTTTGTTGCGGAAATATTAATAACGGGTATTGAAATACCCATTGCAAAAACTGGAATGAACTGATTGGAATATTATGATACCCAAACATAAGCATTACTACAGTATTGCAGCTGAATGCCTGAAAAAGTACAATCGGCTGAGACGGGGAAAATAGGAGGCTTAATTCCTGATTGAATAGCTGCAATTATTTATTTTCCTTATAAAATTAAACAGATGTCGTTGCAGATACTACCGGATATGATTAAGGAAATAGCGGAGCAATTAGATTGCGGGATGAAGTGTTTTTACAACCTAAAAACAGGAGAGCTTGAATATTTCCCTGATGAAAATAACCATAGTAGTTTTGATGCGGAAGAAAGTCCCTGGAAGGAAATAAAAGATAAAATTGATGAAGAGCCGGATGACTATCTCATGTTTGAAGGCATGGATAGCCATGAGTCATTCAGGGTAATGGAAAATTTTATCAGCGAAATACCATTGCAAATAATACAGGTAAAATTTGAAGTGGCGATACAAAGGAAAAAACCTTTTCAGCAATTTAAATATCTGCTCCTCGATTTCCCCGATCTGCGCGAAAATTGGTTTGCATACAAAGCGCAAAGCCTTATTGATTATGTAAAAGAGCAGGTAGATGTCTATAATTTCGGTAAAGAAGATGAAGATGAAACAAACGATTAAACGGATCTTTTTCTTTAATGATTATTGTTCAATTCCATTGATCAATTTTCAATTTCGAGAAGAAGTCTTCCTCTGCTATCTCCTTTATTCCGCCCGGTTCTAAAGTATCTAATTCCAGGCCTTCTATGGAAACCCTGATCAACCTCATGCAACGATGATTTGCCGCAAAGACCATCTTTCTGACCTGGTGATATTTGCCTTCGTATAACGACATAAGCAGCCAGGTGTGCGACACATAATCACGCAGCTCCAACTGGTGAGGAAATAAATTATCAGGATTTTCAATTATCTCTATTTCACACGGTGGGGTGGTATAGTACGCGCCTTCTTTTATACGTATTGTAACACCAGTTCTGAGTAGTTCCAGGGTTTCAGGGGTTACTTTGTTTTTTACCCTTACCAGGTAGGTGCGTTTATGCGGTACCCCGCTACAGAAAAGAAGTTTGGTTACTTTTTTATTTGTTGTAAGAATCAGCAATCCCTCCGACTTGCTGTCCAGCCGGCCAACTGCATGTATCCCCGTAGGAAAATCGTAATCAATGCCGCCAAGCATAGCAACCTTGTCCTCGCCGATAAACTGGGAGACCATATCATATGGTTTGTTGATGATGAAGTAGCGGTGGGGTTGTGTCAGCATATTCAGGATGCTGCAAAAGTAGGTTTATAATTTAAGTGTAGCAAAACTTAGGGCTTGTCAGGAAATAAGTTGTGCAATAGTGGCGCAGTTATTTTTCTTTTTTTCATCCCGATAGCTATCGGGAT
>CAIMDZ010000073.1 GCA_903839875.1 uncultured Bacteroidota bacterium | reverse complement strand
ATTTACCATATTTTACCTTTTTTTTACCTTTTTTGGAAGTAAATTATTACCTTTTTACATTTTATTATTAGTCAATTAACTGGTAATCAATGCATTTGATCATCGAAAAGTAAAAACCCCGGTATATCACAGTATTTTTTACCTTTTTTCGCATGGGTCACTGCACGTTAAAGTCTTCCATACTTATCCAGATATGATGTGATGTGAAGTGCGCCAGGGTGTTTAAGGTTTTTGGCCCAATATTTGCTAACTTTGTTTATATAAACTAATTCGTTTGAAAAAGATTTTCCTGTTTATCCTGGGTATATACCTTTTGCCCATTTCAACCTATGCCCAAAGAAACTGCGGTTTTGAATCTACCCGTACAGCATTGATTGCCAAAGACCCGGCATGGGCCCGGAAGCTGGATGCGCAGAGAGCATCGTTGCAGGGAATTGCCGATAATTATAAACTCCAGGCTGCTATGCCGGGCGCAAAAAAAACCACTGCGGCTTCAGCTATTCCGGTCATCTTCCACTTTATGGTTACCAATGCGCAACTGGCACAGATTGGCGGCGTGGCAGGTGTGGCACAAAGAGTGGATTCACAAATAGCCGTACTGAACAGGGACTTCAACCGCGAAAATCCTGACTCTGTGCTGATACCTACGGGCTGGAAGCACCTGTACGCCAGTGTGGGTATCCGTTTCGGCCTGGCTCATACCGACCCATCAGGTTATGGCACCCCGGGTTATGATATACTGATACTGCCTGACCTGCCGGGTGGTTTCTCAGGTACCTCCACTAACTACAGTAATGCCAAACATGCCGGTACAGGCGGGGTGGATGCATGGGATGTAACCAAATACATGAATATCTGGTGTACCAATTTTACCGATTATCCCGGTCTGCTGGGGCTAACCACCTATAAGTCAATAACCGGCGGCGGCGGATTTCCGGCAGATGAGGAAGGGATGTGCATGAACTATGCCGCTATTGGCAAGCGGGCCTTGCCAACTGACTATTATATTCCTACCGGTTATGGCGGGGACCATTACGATATGGGCCGTACACTAACGCATGAATTAGGGCATTTCTTTGAAATATGGCATACATGGGGCGATGATGGCGGCCTTTGCCCCTGGAATGGCGGCAAGGATGATGGCCTGGCTGATACTCCTCCCGAAGGCGATGCAAAATTCTATAATTTACCTGATACTATACCAGGCGGTACTTATTATGATCAATGCAGGTATGATGGCGTGGATACCCAGTTGATCCTTTATGGGATTGCCAGCCATGATTATATGAATTATACCGACGACATATCCATGTTTATGTTCACCAGGGACCAGGCAGCGGTTATGTATGCCATGGTATCTGATACCGGTGAAAGCTTTTCCCTGACACAAAATCCTGATTTGCTGAACTGGAGTGTAAAAACTGCGGTTGCCGGCGTGAAGGCGGGCTACAGCCTGTGCATGTTCCCCAACCCAACAACGGGCAGGCTGTTCATCACATTCGACAAAACCGCTGATGAACTGCAACAAATAAGCGTAACAGATGTACTGGGTAACGAATTGCAAAAAACGATCAGTACAGGGCAGCAAAATGAATATTCCATAGACCTGGCAGGAATGAGCAAGGGTATTTACATTGTTAGGTGTAACTTTGCATCCGGAAGTATAACACGGAAAATATTGTTGCAATGATAGGGACACCATTAAGTCTTTCTGAAGTTTTTAAAATAGCGAATACCGATAAAGGCCTGCTGGCAATTGCCGGAAAAGTACAGAACAATGAGCGCATTACCGATGAAGAAGGATTGCTGCTGTTTGAAAAAGGTGAACTGGCATTTGTAGGCGCGCTGGCCAATCACATTGCTGAAAGGCTGCATCATGGCAAGGTGTACTTCAACCGCAACTTTCATATAGAGCCTACCAATGTATGCGTATTCACCTGCAATTTCTGTTCTTATTCCAGGCAGTACAAGCACCGCGATGACGGCTGGGAACTGGGCATGGAGGAGATGCTGGATATAGTGCGCAGGTATGACGGGCAGCCGGTAACAGAGGTGCATATAGTAGGTGGGGTACACCCGAAGATGAACCTGGAATTCTTCTGCGAATTACTGACCAGGATCAGGGCGCACAGGCCTGACCTGCACCTAAAAGGTTTTACAGCAGTGGAACTGGATTACATGATTCGCAAGGCAAAGCTGAGCCTTGAGGATGGCATGAAGCAACTAAAGGAGGCCGGACTGCAATCATTGCCCGGCGGTGGCGCTGAAATATTTGCCCCCGAAGTGCGGGAGGTAATATGCGCCGATAAAGTTGACGCAGATGGCTGGCTGCATATTCATGAACTGGCGCACGGCCTGGGGATGCACTCAAACGCTACCATGCTTTACGGCCACATAGAAAAATACGAACACCGCATAGATCATATGAGCAGGTTGCGGCAGAGCCAGGATAGGACAGGCGGATATAATTGCTTCATACCGCTGAAGTTCAGGAATATGGACAATGATATGTCGCACATCAAAGAGTCAACGATTATTGAAGACCTTCGGCTGTATGCTATTTCCCGTATCTATATGGACAACTTCAGGAACCTGAAAGCCTACTGGCCTATGCTGGGCCGGCAAACCGCACAACTCACATTGGCATTTGGGGTTAATGACCTTGACGGCACTATTGATGACACAACAAAGATCTACTCTATGGCCGGCGCGGAAGAGCAGGCGCCCTCCCTATCTACAGAGCAACTATGCGATATGATAACAGCCGTTGGCCGCATACCAGTTGAGCGGGATACGTTGTATAATGAGCTGAAAGTGTATGCTGAGGCTGTTGTTAGTTGACTTGTTGATAAGTTGATTCGTTGATAGGTTGACTTGTTGATAGGTTGATTCGTTGATACGTTGATACGTTGACTTGTTGATAGGTTGATTTGAAGAAGGCTGCGTGAAGTTGGTGTGAAATAAGTGAAGACATCCTCATTGCAATAAGCCTTTCCCTGTACAGATAACTATTTATTTTGTACATTTAATTCCGCAATTCAATTACACCTGCCTGACCTTATAATTTCTGTCTTTTTAAAACTATCATTTAATGAGATCATTATTTTACAACTTTCTGTTTCTCGCTATGGTCTTGCCGGTAACCTGCTTTTCCAATACTGCACAACCGGGTATATTCCATGCAGGGGGCACCATGGATTTCACTTTATTGTTTCCTGAAGACAGTGGTTCTGTCCGTAAAATTCAGATGGTGGATGAATTAGTCGCTATACAGTTATATCGCGGCTTCGCGGTAGTAAAAGGCGAATACAAAATGTACAATACCACCGACTCAGCCATCACTATCAAGGTTGGGTACCCGGTGAATACACAATATAAAGCCACCGGAAAGAGTTCTGTCGCGACTACTATATTTTTCGATCAGCTTTATGCGCTAAAAAGTTATACAAACCATAAAGAAAACTTCTTCCTGGTTCAACCCGGACAGGCAGGAAGGACGATGGACGAAAATAACTGGTATGCATGGGTAGACACTTTCCGACCAAAAGACACGACTATAATTTCGGTGTACTTTATTGTGAACACAAACAATGCCACAATTATAGAGGGATATACAAATGATGCTAATAATGCCTTCATTTACCTGCTGGAGACAGGCGCCATGTGGCAGCAACCTATACTGAAAGGAGAAGTAAAAATCCAGTTAATGGATAACCTGAAGATCGGTGATATACGCGGGATAACCCCGGCTTCTGTATTTGAAGTTGATAATGGAAGGAATATGCTTGTGTAAAGGTTCAGCCATCTCTCCCCTACTTTTGAAAATAATATAGCGCTGGTTTATACACCCAATATACCGGACTTTGATTTTGCTTATGTATCACAAAGAAGGATGCCATTGTTCGGTTCCATTGATGCCTTATTTTCCCAAAATGATAATGAATTAAACTTAGCTGCCCATACATTTGACAGCCCATATAATGTCCGGAAAGTAAAATGGAATAGTTTGTTGAGTATAGGCCTTATAATTGGCGGCACTATATTCGGTCTTATTATTTTTGTATGGTTACTGAGGCTGCTGATAAAGGTGTTGAAAGGCAACAGGCCATCGGGTGGAACAGAGATGTAGCTTACTTGCCGAAACTTTCAAGACTCTTTTTAATGATCCTTATACAATCATCAATTTGCGGGCGTGAAATGAGTAATGGGGGCGCAAAACGGATTCTGTCGCCATGAGTGGGTTTGGCAAGGAGACCATGTTGTTTCATTTCTATGCAGAGGTCCCATGCAGCATCTTTGTCGGGATGATTAATAACAATTGCGTTGAATAAACCTTTGCCTCTTACTATTGAAATATGCTCACTGCCGAGGGCTTTTAATTCTTTACGGAAGTGTTCGCCCAGCACCATTGAATTTTCGGCCATTTGCTCATCTTCAAGTACTTTAAGAGCGGTTATTGCCACTTTACATGCTATCGGGTTGCCCCCATATGTGGAGCCATGGTCACCGGGCTTTATGGTAAGCATGATCCCGTCATCAGCTAGTACTGCTGAAACTGGCATAGTGCCACCAGACAGGGCTTTACCCAACAGCAAAATATCAGGGCGGACATGTTCATGGTCACATGCCAGCATTTTCCCGGTTCGGGCAAGCCCGGTTTGGATTTCATCGGCAATAAAAAGAACATTGGCCTCTTTGCAAAGTGCCGCCGCCTTAGAGAGATAACCTTCATCGGGCACTATTACTCCTGCCTCGCCCTGGATAGGCTCAACAAGAAAGCCAATCACATCCGGGTCCCGGAGGGCAACCTGTAAAGCAGGTAAGTTGTTATAAGGAATGAGTTCAAAACCTTGTGTAAAAGGACCGAAATCTTTTTTAGATCCTTCATCGCTGCTAAAGGAAATGACAGTGATAGTGCGACCATGAAAATTCTGTTCGCAAACGATGATCTTCGCTTTATTGGCCGGAACACCTTTTACTTCATAACCCCAGCGGCGGGCAAGTTTAAGACCTGTTTCCACAGCCTCGACACCGGTATTCATCGGCAATACTTTATCGTAACCGAAGAATTTTGTAATGAATTCAGCGTATTCACCCAGCACGTCATTATGAAAAGCACGGGAGGTAAGTGTGAGCTTCAGCGCCTGCTCAATAAAAGTTTCCAGGATCCTGGGGTGGCAATGACCCTGGTTGACGGCTGAATACCCTGAAAGAAAATCGTAGTATCGTTTATCATCAACATCCCAGACAAAAACGCCCTTACCCCTTGTAAGCACTACAGGAAGCGGGTGGTAGTTATGCGCTCCGTATAATTCCTCCTTTTCAAGGTATTGCTGCGTAAGAGATGTTAATTCTTTGATTGCCTGCACATTGCAAAGTTAGGGTTTTGAGGGGGAATAAAATAATGACTTATGTCATGAGCATATCGGTTTTGTTCTGAAATAGCTGAAAGAAAACAGACTTGTATCAATTCTCAACCTTTGCAGGTAGTTCCAACAACTCATGCAAATTGATTTTATTTAATTCAAGCAAAGTATAAGCTCCATTTTCAGCACGCTCAAACATGGGGAGGAATTTTGCGCCATAGACTACCTGCTGCCAGGTGTATGAGGTTCGTTGCTGGACAATATTTGAGAAATGATCATCGAAGGCTTTGATAAAAACAATTACTTCCATTTTTGACTGAGCCACCTGGTCTTTGGTATAATTATAGAGTGGGCTTTCTTCATTAATAGGGTGTACAATCGTCCAGCTGATAGCGAGTGAATTCACTTTTGAATATTCAAGTTTAAGCGGATAAAACCGCGTCACTGTTTTGCCATTCTCCAGCACGTGAAGGGCAAGGGTAAGCTGAGCCTCTGCATCCGTGAGATTATTGTTTTTATAAGATGCAATCCGGAACATGAGGGCCTTTCCACCCTGGAATGGTGCTACGAGGATATTGGAACTGAACAAAAGATAGGCACGGGGCCTGGAGAAGCGCCCGTAAATAAGGCCGGTCATGACAGCGAAACTCAGGATACCAATAAGTGATTCGGTTGATGCGATGAAATTAGTTATGATCCCCGAGGGAGCTACCCTGCCATAACCGACAGTGGTTATTGTTTGCGAGCTAAAGAAAAAAGCCTCCATGAATTTCTGCGGAAATGTAAGCGCCTGGTCTCCACCTACAAGATGTTCTACCCCGGCCCAGAGGTACAGGCCTGCAAAAAACAGGTTTATTGATGTGTAGGCAACTAACACCAAAAGAAAAAATTTCCCTGGCCGCATCCGCAGCAATGTGTGAAACAAACTGATCCTTTCCCAAAAAGGTATGCCTCTTTTACGAAGGTTGGTTGAACCATCTGAATTGATAAGCCGCCCCCCTTCCACACTGCTATTGGAGCCAAAACCCGTATCAATTAAATCGCGCAGGCGCTGCGTGCTATTGGATCCTGCCATTTTTGCTTGTATTTTTCAGTTCTATAGCTAATGAAATAATAATGGCAGCAATCATACTAATTGCCCCCAAAACCAATGCAATCTTAGCGCTAAAAATCTGATTGACGGCATAATGAATGATTATGAACAAAGAGGCAAAAACTATAAGTTTCACCAGCCAGTTTACAACAGGGATCAATTTTAAAGGACTTGTCTGCAACAAACGCGCTGAATAAATAAGATAAAAGGTTGCCTGAAAATAAGTGGAGATAACAAAACTCAATGCCACACCGGGAAGTCCAATCCATTTATACAAAGGATACATGAGTGCCAATGCTACAACCAGTTCGGCTATGGCGCCCATATTGATAATATCGCCCCTGTGCAAACGTTGCAAAACCGTGGTGAAACTATAGGCACGAACAGGCAATACAAGAGTTGCCATGAAGAACACCGGGATAGCAGGGATGTATTTATTGGTAAGGAGTATAACAATAAGATCGTAGCGGAAAAACAAGAGAAAGAAGAAAAGCGGAAATACAATGGAAGACAAAACCTTACCTGACTGATTCATCAATCTTATAGAATCGGTTTTTTCATCCTGTTTTCTGCCACCGGCAAGCTGAATTAAAACTGCACTGCCTGCTGCACTTAGTAATAACGGCAGGAACGGGATATTCTGTGAACCATTATAATAAATTGCAGACAACTCTGCTGTGAGTACAATAGAAATAATGAACTTATCAGCGTAACCGGATAAAACCTGCAAAATATCGAACAAACCAAGGTGAAGCCATAAGGCCAGCACCTTACCAGGCAGGTATTCCTCAAAAACGACTTCCTTGTGGTACCTTTTAAAATTACAGACAGTAACACCTATATAAATACACAATCGCAGTACAGTGATGGAAAGCAGGTATCCAAATAACCCCTGAAGCGAAAATCCATGATCCAGAACAATCCAATGGATAGCACAGAAAGCAGCTGAATAAATGAAATTGACAGGAATAAGCCAGTAATAGTTTTTACTGACAATGAGAAATGACTCGAAAATAAAAGTAATAGCGTAGCATAGAATAAAAAGAAAGGGAACAAAGAAGTTAATGTCAATGGACCTGATTTGCAGCACCGCAAACAAACCACTAAGCAGGATCACCCATAATCCATAAAGCAAATAATGGCTGGCATTTAATTGCTGAAAGAGGTTGATAATAAAACTCCTCGAATAGGTAATTATTAAAACGTGAATACCAAAACAGATAAAAGGGAACAGCACATATAAATGGATCCAGAAATGCTGATATGCTCCATAGGCGGCGGGTGACAAATATTTGGAATACAAGATCAATACCACCAGGTTTGCCAGAGAAGGAAAAAACCTGATAATAAAAATGAAAAAAGAATTACTAACTAAACCACTACTTCTTGCTATGGGCAAAGGCATCACATTCTTCCCTGTTTAAGTATTTTATGATTCTTGCAGGATTACCTGCTATTATACAGTACCCTTCAGGAAAACTTTTAGTTACAATAGCTCCGGCGCCAACAATAGTAAAATCCGCAAGTTTCACTCCCGGCAAAACCACTGAGCTCATACCTAACCAGCAAAATTTACCTATCTCTACCGAATCTTCAGCAACATGCACATCGTTATTCACAAAGTCATGATTAGAGGAGATGATCCCAACGTTTGGGCCAATGTTTGTATAATCACCGATCACTATCCCATTTACCGCATTAATATATACTCCCGGGGAGTCGCCGGGAAATACCCCATTGCCCCTGGTTATTTTATCAGGATTATGTATAGTGCTGGTATGATGAATAGCCCATTTCACACCTGAGTTCTGGCGCAAAATTTTCCTGAACAGGAAATCAGTGATATAAAAGCCCACACTCATTTCCCTTCTCAACCGAAAAAGGCTTCTAATATTGTATGCCGGCTCATTGCTCATGCTTTATTTTGAGCTGGAAGTGATTCCTTTCTGAGCAATGGATAAAATGCTGCCAGGCACAACAGGATTTCCAAAATACTGCAAACCAATGCAACCTTCTGCCCGTTATAGAAGCTGGCCGGACGGAAATGAAATTCAATGGTATGTTCACCGGCCGGGACTTTAATGACCCTTAACACATAATCCGCTTTCATTATAGGCGTAGTGGTACCATCTACCGTTGCTGTCCATCCTTTTGCATAATAGATATCTGAGAATACTGCTAACCCCGGCTGGCTGTTTTTGGAATGGAAAGAGAGGTCATCCAGTCCGTATTTAGTGAGCTTAATGTATGCGTCCTTATCCTTGCCAAAAGTAAAGGCGCCCATATCATTCTTAAATGTTGACCGGATAACGGCAGCTTCAAGAGGTTTA
This sequence comes from uncultured Bacteroidota bacterium, assembly GCA_903839875.1. GTDB lineage: Bacteria > Bacteroidota > Bacteroidia > Chitinophagales > Chitinophagaceae > Nemorincola. The sequence goes on along the minus strand of CAIMDZ010000073.1, from coordinate 6,661 downwards.
AACCCACTACCCTGTTTCGCCCCATTTAAAGAATCATTCGGTGCAGTTGCTGATATCCTTAAAAGCTCAAACAGATTCTTTGGAGCCAAATTCGAATCAACATTTAAAAAGGCCATTTCCTCATCCGCATTATTAGCCCATTTCACCTCATTTACAAACCAGGCATTACCACATGCTGAAACATTTGGAATTGGGAACTCTCCTTTTTGTCCCGGGAATATCACGTATTTGGTGTTGAGCATATTTAGCACCTGTGGGTTAAAACTTCCGCCCATTTGCCTGTCAATAAGGTCCTGGTAAATTTCCATTTTTGCGGGGTGGTATCCGCCAATGCACTTGTGGAAATAAGCCTGCACAGCATCATTATAAGTGTTCTTCGACAGGTCAAGAACACGGTAATATGGATCTTTGTCTTTCAATATTTGCATATCTACTTCACGCGGAGCCAGTTCTTTGTCATAATCAGAACCATCCACATAATTGTCGTAGGCCTTTTCATTATGTTCCTTGCCATTCAGATAATCATAGGCTACCGGTATAATGTCAATAGCGATAAACACTCCCATAACCACAATGAGGACGGTCTGGTTGATCTTATTCTTTAAGAAAGCCCACAATAGTCCAGCAGCCACGAGTATGAAAAATGCGCTTTTCAAACCACTCAACATGGCAAGAGATGCCCGGTCATCGCGCAGCATTTTAGCCATTTCAGGTTGCATCTGTCCATCACCGGCACCTCTGAAATCGAAGAACATACTGCCGCCAACGCCTACCAGCAGGCACAGACCACCTGTGATACCAGCAGCTATCAACACCTGCTTAATTATGCCGGGGTCATCTTTCCGGTTAATGACTTCCTGTATAGCCCATATACCCAGCAACGGGAAAAGGAACTGGGCAACTACCAGCGCCATAGAGGGCGTACGGAAATTATTCATCATTGGCAGATGATCGAACAGGAAATAATTCACTGCCTCGAAATTCTTACCCCATGAAAGCATAATACTAAGACCGGCAGCAATAATAATCCACCATTTGTGAGGCGAACGTACAGCCATAAGCCCAAGAACAAACAGGAAACAAATAATAGCCCCAAAGAAAACCGGACCACTGATAAACGGCTGCGGGCCCCAGTATAGCGGCAGTTTTTCATACCTGTCCCCAACTGCCTCCGACATTTTGGGCGCCCTGGACGCATCTTCGTCCGACGAACCGCCATACAGATACGGGATCATTAAGCAGAACGTTTCGCCTATGCCATTGCTCCAGCGGAATGCATATTCCTTGTCCAGGCCGCCACTTGTTTTTTTGTCGTGGCCCGATAGTTCGCTGGCGCCCCCGCGCATAGTTTCTTTTGAATACTCCTTCGTGGTGAGTATGGACGCCATACTCGGTCCCACCCCTATTACAGCTGCTGCAGCGGCTATCAAAATTGAAATAAGGTATTGTTTTAGTGTTCCTTCTTTGATTGCTATTACAAACATGGTAACAGCAAAACAACCAAACATAAGCAGGAAGTAGTAAATGACCTGAAAATGGTTATTACCAAATATTAAGGTTACAGATAATGCAAGTAAAGCGGCGCCACTCAGCCATTTTTGTTTAAAAATAAGATAAAGCCCGGCGAGTGCAGCAGGCATATAAGCAAGAGTCATCATTTTAGTATCATGACCGACGCCGATAATAATAGCGTTGTACGACGAGAATGCATATGCAACAGAACCAAGAATGCATAACCACCTGTTGATACCGAACACACGCAGCAAAACATAAAAACAAAGCATTGCAATAAAAAAGAAATAGGCTGGCTTACCAATTGATTGCAGGAAAACCTGTACATGCCCGGGATAATTTACATTCGTGGCTCCCACATATGAAGTATAACTGGGCATGCCGCCAAACATGCTGTTAGACCATAAAACATCCTTCCCGGTTGAATCGTGATAAGCCATAGCCTCCCTTGACATTCCCTGCCACGAAATATTATCATGCTGGTTCAGTTTTTTGCCCTGCAATTGCGGATAGCAATAAGCCAGAGACAATACAATAAAGCCAACAATTATGATAATATCTAACTGTAATTTCTTAAAATCAATTCGCATAATGTATGTTTAACGAAACAAAAATAATCCTTCTGGCCGCTTATAGAAATTAAATAGCCAAAAACATTTGGCGAATTAACGGAAATCGCGGCTGATAAGTATATATGGAGTGGTTAAATATGGTTAATGACCTTATTTTACTTATAACAAGGCAAAAGTCAAAAGTGATAAGCTAAAAGTGCGTTATAAAATATAATGGCATTTGGCATCAAACTTATATTTAATCCGTCACCTTTTTATCCTATTGACCATTTGTCTTACTTTTGCGCCCAATGCTCTCAAAAGACTTACTATTAAAAGCCTACCGGTTGATGATGACGGCCAAAGCAATGGCGGAAATCTATGATGCCAACAGGCAGATTTGTAAATATGTGCACAGTACCTCACGAGGTCATGAGGCTATACAACTGGCTACCGGATTCCTGCTTAAACCTTGTGATTTCGTCAGTCCCTACTACCGCGATGAAAGCATGATGCTGGGAATGGGGTACCGGCCTTATGAATTAATACTGCAATTACTGGCCAAGGGAGATGATCCTTTCACAGGCGGCAGGGCATATTATAATCATCCGAATATTAAGAGAGAAGGATACCCGCATATTATTCACCAGAGCAGTGCGACCGGTATGCAGGTGATCCCCACAACCGGAGTAGCACAAGGCATACAGTACCGGGAAAAAGAGAAACTTTCAGATTACCCTGTTCCGCCAATTACGATTTGCTCACTGGGCGATGGCAGCGTGACGGAGGGTGAAGTGAGTGAAGCATTCCAGTTTGCAGTACTTAAAAAGCTACCAATTATTTACCTGGTGCAGGACAATGACTGGGGCATATCGGTAAGCAGTGATGAGGCAAGGACTATGGATGCCTATGAGTTTGCTGCAGGCTTCAAGGGCATGGAACGTGTAAGGGTAAACGGCAGCGATTTTACCGACTCGTACAACACCATGGAATATACTATGGAATGGGTGCGCAAGCACCGCCATCCCATATTGGTTCATGCAAAAGTACCTTTGCTGGGGCATCACACCTCTGGTGTAAGAAAGGAATGGTACCGCACACCTCAAGATCTGGCAAAGCATGCGGCTGATGATCCGGGGCCTAAGCTGAGGAAACTGTTGTTGCACCAGGAAGGCATTACAGAGGCTATGCTTGATGCCATTGAAGAAGAAGAAAGAATATTTGCACAAAGCGAGTTTGACAAAGCGGTAGCTGCTCCGCAGCCAGACCCTGCAACCGTATCTGATCATGTTTTTGTTCCGACACCGGTTACTGAGGAAAAAGGCGACCGTAGTCCGGCAGACAGGGATAAAGTGGTAATGGTAGATGCCGCATTGCATGCAGTGGAAGAGTTATTGCAAGACCATCCCGAAGCATTGTTTTACGGGCAGGATGTAGGCAAAAGGCTTGGCGGTGTTTTCCGGGAGGCAGCAACTTTGGCTGATAAGTTTGGCGACAACCGGGTATTTAATACCGCCATACAGGAAGCTTATATAGTAGGTTCCTGCGCAGGTATGAATGCTGTTGGACTGAAACCAATCGTAGAGGTGCAGTTTGCCGATTACATTTACCCAGGGTTGAACCAATTGGTAACAGAGATCAGTAAATCGTGCTACCTGAGTTGCGGCAAATTTCCGGTTTCCATGATATTACGTGTTCCCATTGGCGCATATGGTGGGGGTGGTCCATACCATAGTGGAAGTATTGAAAGTACACTTGCCACAATTAAAGGAATAAAAATAGCCTACCCCAGCAATGCTGCAGATCTGAAAGGTCTGATGAAAGCCGCTTTTTATGATGGTAATCCTGTGGTGATGCTGGAGCACAAGGGCCTGTACTGGAGCAAAAATCCGGGCACTGAAGATGCCAAAACTATAGAACCGGCACGTGATTATATACTTCCTTTTGGCAAGGGTGCAGTAGTGCTGGAACCAAGCGCAGAAGCGCTGGACGAGGGTTCTACAGTTTGTATCATCACCTATGGCATGGGTGTTTATTGGGCTAAGACGGCTGCAAAACAATTCCCCGGACAGGTGGAGATAATAGATATTCGCACCATTTACCCACTGGACGAAGAATTGATCTACAATACCGTGAAAAAACACGGAAAATGTATAGTGCTTACCGAAGAGCAACTGCGCAACTCTTTCTGCGAAGCCCTGTCAGGCCGCATAGCACAAAACTGCTTTAAATTCTTAGACGCACCGGTTCAAACCATTGGCGCACTTGACCTGCCTGCAGTGCCCATGAATATGGGGTTGGAGGCAGAGATGCTTCCCAATGCGGATAAGGTTGCGAAGCGGATCGGGGACTTGCTGGGGTGGTGAGGATGTAAATAATCTGTATCTTTGTTATAGAACGTACTTTTATGGAGGCTATTCGGCAGATTCTAACATCACGCACAAATCATTTGGAAATAACACTTCCGGACAATTTGGTAAATAAAAAATTAGAGGTCATTATTTTGTCAGTTACAGAACCCAAAAAAGGTACCAGTGGTTACAAAAGTCTCATGGGATCGGTGTCGGCAGAAGAGGCCCAAAAAATGCTTGAATATGTTGATTCTTCAAGAAACGAAAGGAAATGAAAAGTGACAAGAATACAGTGGAAACAAAAAATGTTATGTTTCCTGATTTGCAAATTTCTATAAATCCTGAATTGCAGAAAGCAAACAAGTCAGGTAGCGTAAAAAAAGTTGCTGCTGCAAAAAGAATATTGTCAAAAGTAAATCTTTAGCAAATTTTTGGCGTCAGTTCTTAAATCCGGTGATTGAATCGCAAATCGTTTGCCTCATCTCCCCACCACCATCTTCACCGTCTGCGAATCACCATTACCCTTCAAACACAAAAAATAAATCCCTGAAGCCAAGCCATATTTCGCAGCATCGAATTGCTCCACATGCCTATCGGGGCCCGTTAACTCATTGTCCCGGATAACAACCACTTTTCTTCCAACGATGTCTGTTATAAACAGCGAGATATTCTCAGGCGATGGAAGGTCGTAAGCGATAGAGGTGTTACCTGCGAAAGGATTTGGATATACCTGTAGGTTGTATGCTGATCTATTGAGCTGCGCAACATAATTGCCGGTTATTGTTGAGTCGATAATTGCGGTCATTATCTTCGCATCAAAATACATAGCATTAACCTTGTTCTGTGCACCCCAAGTAGGTCTTACAATATTGTTGTATGCAACTATGCCGGTATAATCCCCAAAAAAAACACTGCTTTGCAGCGTAAAAGGACGGTCACTGATAAGAAAATTTTGAAACGAAGCAGCGCCATCCTTAGATACAGCAAGGTAAACATCGGTAGAAAAGCTATCCAAATAATTTCTGCGGTCATAAAAAAGGACGTAGACATACCCCGTCACCGGATCAACGGTCATTGAACTCATAAATTGTTCCCTTGAGCCGGCATCATCGTTAACTCTTATTGGTGCGCTCCATGTGCCACCGCTATCTGTAGATTTTACAATCCAGATATCACTATTATTTACACCGTTCCGTTCATCGGCCCAATTTATGTAGACTGTACCTCGGTATAGACCATTACTATTGTCGCTGGCAATAAACGGCAATCCTGTAGTTCTGAAAATTCCGGGAACATTATTATAGTACCACCCGCCTGGCGAGTTGCTTACCAAAACTTCATTGCTAAGCCAGCTACTGCCGCCATCAAACGAACGGATAAATAATATAGCATCCTCGTGCGCCCATGCCACATATATTTCACTGTTTGGACCAGCGCACGGCATAGCACCTTCTACCGACTTGCTTTGGTTTGAACAATCTCCTTCGACCTTATTTTTCCGAATTGCAGGACTCCATGAATGGCCGGTATCAACGGATTTTGAGAAAAAAATATTCGTGCTGTCTGTAGAATCACGAAAGCTAAGTTTATCATAGCGGCTCCATGTCAGATAAATTTCATTGTTTTTCCTGTCCACTGCAGCCCACGGTTTGTCTTCCACCTTCGGAGTATCCGCCTGCCCGGCAAAACTACCATCTGTCCAAATGTGCGAGGTCATGTTTATTAGCTTTTGGCATACTATCCTGTCTTCTCTGTAGCCACCCATGTGAAAATAATAGAATGAACCGTTCGTATCAGCTACTGTTACTGGATCACCCCACACTCCCATTGATGAATGAAGTGTATCTTTATACCAGGAATACCCACGATCAATAGATGTATAATAATTGATAAGATTGGAACCTGCAACCAGCATGTTTGGATTCTTAAAATCCATTGCAATACAGGGTTCATTCGGTGGAAGTATATAATAACCAATGCCGTTATTGCGCACACTGTCGATTACAACATTTTTTTGCTGCCCAAAAGAGGTTAGTTCAACGCACGTTAGTAGAATAAAACCACTGTTGTCCGAGAAAATTATTGAGAAATTAGTCGTATAAAAAGGGGGGCGATATGCCCCCTTTGTTGTTTATTTGTCTTACCACAGATTAATATACAACATGAACAAAAGTAGCAATTTTGTCGGACAGCACATTTTCTCCCAGATACTTTCGTTGTCGTCAAAGGATAGTTTGAGCAAAGTAT
>CAIMDZ010000072.1 GCA_903839875.1 uncultured Bacteroidota bacterium | reverse complement strand
CTGACCACAGACAAGGTTATTAATAATGAGTTGTTGACGCTGTTTCATTTTCTGGAGAAACGAATAAAACCTCCAAAAGATTACGGGGGTTTATTTAAAAAGCTTTTTGTTTCCCAATTCAACCTGGTAGATGATTTCCAAAAACTCATCGAGAATGAAATTAAGAAAGTCAAAAATAAAGGTGTTGGATTTATAAGGTTGAAGATCAATAATCTTGAAGAACCGGGCATGATTAAATTATTATACAAAGCCGGTATGGAGGGAGTTACCGTTAAATTATTGATCAGGAGTGTTTGTTGCCTGGTGCCGGGAATAAAAGACCATAGTGATAATATACAAGTAAAAAGATTAGTAGACAGATACCTTGAACATACCCGTATTTTTAGTTTTGGAGAAGATAAGGATGCGAAAGTATTTATCGGATCTTCAGACTGGATGACAAGAAATCTCTATCGCCGTATAGAATTATGTACGCCGATAATTGATCCCGAATGTAAAAAGGAACTTTTAAATTATTTCGATTTTCAATGGAAGGATAAGGATAAAATAGTACAACTAAATCCAGGGGCTGATTTTCCTGTTCATGAGCTTTATAAACCTAATGGACAGGAATCTATTTATAATTATTTGAAAGAAAAGGTATGATAGTATTGAAGCGCATAAAAGCAAAGTTTTCTTTTCTTCAAAAATACCGGTATAGCTGGGTTATGATGATAGCCTCTATTTGGACATTTATTGATCTTTCCTACTGGTATATCGGTTTATCCTCGGCAGACGATAAAAATTATACAGGTGAGGTTATTTCAACTAATGCGATTTATTTAAGGTGTGCAATAGTTTTTATAATGAGTTTATTTATGGCATATATACTCATTTTTAAACTCAAGCAAAGATTTCGGAATTATCCTTTAGTCGTTAATTTACTGATAAAAACAACTATTTTATTAAGCGCTTCTTTTGTTATGAATTTCTTTATTCACCTTTTTCATTCACTTTTTATTCTTGACCTGACTATTTTGCACGGTTTGCAAAATTTTTTCTGGAATGCTTCATCATTTGTCTGGCTCATGGATCATAGTGTAGGATGGATTATTTTGTTCTTGCTTACACAGATCACAATCGAGATCAATGAAAAGTATTCTCCCGGTGTTTTTTGGGATATTCTGATTGGAAAATATATCCAGCCAAAAGTTCAGAAAAGAATTGTAATGTTTATTGATCTTAATGATTCTACTCCGCTTGCAGAAAAATTAGAAAGTAAAGAGAATTTTAAATTTATCAGAGATTTTATTTACTATGTTTCAACTGCACTAATAGAATACGATGGCAGAATCTATCAATATGTGGGTGATGAAATTGTCGTATCCTGGTTATATACTCCCAAAAATGTGGTTAAATGTATTGACGCGCTGGCACTATCAGCAAGGCTACTTAAAAGGAATAGTAATTATTTTTTGAAGCGTTATGGTGTAGTACCTGAATTTAAGGCTGGTATTCATGCAGGCGAAGTGACTGTTGGTGAAATTGGCATTATTAAGAAAGATATTGCAATGAGTGGTGATACTATGAACACTGCTGCCCGGATAAGGACTTCCTGTACCGAATTTGAACGAAAATTTATTGCGTCAAAGGATTTATTGGATTCGGTTGAAATAAACTGGCTTGTAGAAAGTCTTGGGTTTGTAGATATGAAAGGTAAAACTGAAGCCATGGAGTTATTCGTTTTGAATTTGCAGGTATAGATGATTGCGGGAATTATTCTTTGATTTTATATACTGATTGCTATTAAATATATTTTATGAAAAAAACACGGTATGCTCTAACGATTTCTTTTTTTTGTTTATGCTCTGTAACTGGGTTTGCGCAAACAAAGGATTCAGTGAATATGCCGCAACAAATTGTGGATTCTGTAAAAAAAGAATTCAAAGCACCTGTTAGGATTACTCCTATTAATTTACGGGATGCGATTTTCCCTGCAGTCTGTATTGCTTACGGTGTAATTGCACTTTATTCAGGGGCATTAAATAAATTCAAATATACAGTTAAGAATGCAATTTATGATGACGGCCCGAATCATAAAAAAATTAACATAGATAATTACACAGCCGCAGCGCCTGCTGTTTCGGTGTATGTTTTAAATATTGCTGGCTTTCATGGTAAAAACAACCTTGTTGACCGGTTCGCTATTTTTGGTATTGCTAACCTGATTGGAAACGGAGGCGGGTTCTTAATCAAAAATTTTAGCCATGTGCTCAGGCCGGATAGTTCTGATAGATTGTCTTTTCCATCAGGCCATACGTTTAACGCATTTCTCGGTTCAGAGTTTTTGATGAAAGAATATAGGGATCAATCCATATGGATAGGTATAGCTGGCCATGTGGTTGCAGCGGGAACCGCGTATTTGAGGATATACAATGATAAACATTGGTTCAATGATGTGGTAGCCGGTGCAGGCCTTGGAATAATTTCTACAAAAATTGCTTATTGGGTTTATCCTTCCATCAAGCATATATTTTTCAAAACGGGAAAAGTTGGCACGATGGTTATGCCTGCTTACCATGATGGATATTATGGGTTTTCCCTGGTGCATTATTTTGATCCGGAATAGGTACAGAATATAGTGCAGGTTCTGATCAGGCAGATTTTATTTATTGCAACAATTAATTAACAATTAAATTATATTATGCTAAAGAAAACAATATTCTTACTCGTATTTTTCGCCTGTAAATTGAATGCGCAGGAAGTAAACATCCCTATTGCAAACCTGGATACAATTGCATCCCAAAAACCTGAACAGGATAACACACAAAAGGATGGGAAACCGGATAAATTTTACAAGATGAATTATAAAACAGTAGTGCCAATTATTGCAGTTGGTTTTGCTGCGGTTGGTTATTCTTTTAGTGTTATTTATTCGAAGGAAGCTACTCCTGTAGAAACTATACAGAATTTGAATAAAAACAACATCCCTGCTTTCGACAGATGGGCTACTAATTATCATGACCAGAATATGGACAAAATCAGTTATTACCCCTTTTATGCTGTTATGCCCTTACCGCTTATTTTATTTATAGATAAGAAAATGCGCAAGGATGCAGGGACTATAAGCCTGATGTATCTGGAGGCATTTGCTTACACAGGGCTCATTTACGGAGGCTCTGTTTATTTTGTAGATAGATACCGCCCAGATGTTTATAATACCAATCTGGCTATGAGTTATCGTACAAATGGTAACTACAGGAATTCATTTTTTGCAGGCCATGTTGCCGTTGTGGCTACGAGTACTTTTTTCATAGCCAAGGTTTTTGATGACTACCATCCTGAGTCAAATTGGAAATGGGTTATTTATGGTGGAGCGGCAGCAGCTACTGTTGGTATGGGTTATATGCGCCTGGAAGCTGGAAAACATTTTCCATCAGATATTCTTTTAGGCGCTTTGGTGGGAACTGCGTCAGGCATACTTACACCTGCATTACATAAGAATAAATCAAAGAAACAAAAATGGTCGTTAACACCTGATATGAATGAGAAAGGAGGTTCCGGAATGACAGTTACTTACAAAATATAAACGAAAGGCTTTGCATTGTCGCTCCGATTACAGAAGCATGCATCTGCTTGAATACATTCTGAAAGAATTTCTATTCCAGGGAAAACCGTGATGAAATTGAAACTCTTTAATTTTTGAAGATGCTTCAGAACTCTTTTTGAGATTACATCATTAAACTTTCAACAGATCTGTTTTTGAAATGATCTCTTGTAATGCGTCATATAGTTTGTCAAGGTCATTCTGACTGTTAAATACCTGGACAGAATATCTTAGAAAAACATGCTTTTCCTGCCGCATAACGGGTACTTCTATTTTGTAATGTTCGAAAAGATGACGCTGTAATTTCTCGGGCTTTTCTGTTTTGATGGGAATGCTGCATATTTGCCCTAGAAAATTATCATCAAGCGGACAGAGAGGGTAGGACCCTAATAAGTCACAAAACCGTTTATAATTATCTTTTGCCAGCTTACGGCAGGCAGTGGCAACCTCTGTCCAGTTATTTTCTTTCATAAATTCAAGGGCTTTGGGAACTGTAAGAAAGGCAGAAAAATCCCTTGTACCCTGCATTTGATGATAATCTAAAAACTGAGATTGGGAGGGCGTAGCACTCTCATATCCCCAGCTGATTGCCAAAGGGTCGAATAGTTTTTGGATTTCATTTTTTATGTACAAAAATGAACATCCTTTTGGTGTCATCATCCATTTATGACAAGCCCCTGTATAAATATCGGCTTTAAGTTCGGCCAGGTTTAATGGGATATGGCCAGGTACATGGGCGCCGTCAACAATGGTAAGTAAACCGCTCTCTTTGGCTATTTCGCAGATTTCTTTAACAGGCAATCTTAAGGCCGTACTGCTGGTTATCTGGGAAATAAATATTGCCTTTGTTTTACTGCTATACCCTTTCCAGAATTGCTCAATAATGGCCTCCTTTGAAATTGCCGGAAGATCAATGGGTTGACGGATGTATTTGGCTTTACTTTTTTTGCAATAATAATTCCAGGTGCGGTCTAATGCGCCATATTCCAGGTTGGTAGAGAGTATTTCGTCTCCTTCCTCCAGCTTTAGACTTTTAGCGATAATGTTAATAGCATAGGTAGGATTGGTTACATAAACAATGTCGTCCGCACGGCAGTTGATGTAAGCGGCAAGCGCCTCCCTCGATGTTTTTAAATATTCAACACCATTAAAAGCTATAAATTGGCAAGGTTCGGATTCCAGCAGGAGTTGCCATTCCTGGTAGTCATTGAAAACAGGCTTCGGGCATGCACCGAACGATCCGAAGTTCAGGTAAGTGATTTCTGGGTTAAGGAGAAATTGTGCTTTAAGTTTTTGATAGTCAATCATACAGTTTGTTATTATTTTATTTGTTTGTTCAGCGCAAATTTAATCAAATAATACAGGGGAAAACCGGAAACAAAAAGAATGAATCCCGATGTGGCTGCATGGACAGTATTGAGCAGCAAATTGAGGAAAGCGGTATGGCGCACATGAATATGACAGGTATCGGCATGGGAGAAATGGAGGAATTCGGTGAAGTAGGTGAACTCGGAGATATGGGTGAATTATCCCTCGTTGATGCTTCCGATTATAACCTCTAAAACAATCAAAAATCAGCTAAACAATTAAACAATCAATTTAAAAACCAAAAAAAAGAACAATTATGTACGAATTTGAAGGAGTAGAAGAGTACAACAATCAGGGAGCATTGCTCGGTATTGATGGAGTAGATGGCGATGAACTGCTCGGCGCATTACGCAGGATGAACCCGGTCAAACGCCAAAAGACCATTAACAAACTTGCCAACACTGGTGCAGCCAGTAAAGGCTCCCGTGCTGAAATGGAAAAGCACTTTGGCGAATTGCCGCCCAACATTAAGGAATCATTGGTAAAAGGTGATCTAAGGCTTGCAGATACCATTATCTATTCCACAAAGCCTGTAAGCTCAAAGACAATCAAAATGTTTGAAACGCAGGATACGAAGGAAATTGGCCTCACCAATATATCCGGGGCGAAACTGCCTAAGAACCAGGTATTTCTTTGTAGTGGCATCACCCTGCTTGCAGGTGTAGCTGCCGATGCCACTAAAGATAGTATCATGTCCACAAAATTTGATGGCATAGAGAACTTTCCTGCCATTGTATCCGGTGAGATTGACCTGAAAGCCAACAAAAAGCAAATAATGCCGGAGACAAGCTGTTACATCCACAAGACAGCCAACAACCATATGAGGCCGATAGGCTACTACAAGCTGTCCAATCCACGCCTGATTATGGATGATGTGATGATAGAGTTGACGATCCAGCTTGGCACTAATGTGGGCATTCAGGCTAATACCTATGTGTATGCCGCATTGCATGGAACAATCACTACTCCATAAGGCAGGTATCCTGAAGGGTTGTAGCTATCGCTACATGGTAGCTACTCCCTTTTAAATGGTAACCTTTAAAAGCAAGTATTTATGACCAACCTGTTAAAAACGCATTGGAAATATATCCTTGCCGGACTTGCAGCCCCTGCACTGGTAATACTAATTGGAAGCAAACTAAAATCGAAAAAAACGCCAAATAATATGAATAACCCTTACGCTAACCTGAGAGCATTTTTAACCATGATACAGTATTCAGAAGGTACTTATGGTCAAAATGCTTACAGAACCCTGTATGGAGGACAGCTTTTTAATGGTTACAGCGACCATCCCAACATTGCCATAACAAAAGGCGGGATAACCAGCACGGCGGCAGGCGCATACCAAATCCTGCATAGCACATGGGAAGGTGTTGCTCAATCATTAGGGCTGACAGACTTTTCACCATTAAGCCAGGACAGGGCAGCCATAGAGCTAATCAGCAAGCGGGGAGCATTAGAGGACGTGCTTGCAGGGAGATTTGAAACAGCTATTGACAAATGCCGGAAAGAATGGGCTTCATTTCCGGGCGCAGGCTACGGACAAGGGGAAAGAAGTATAGCCTTGCTCACACAAGTATATCAGAAGGCAGGCGGACAAATGGCAGCATAACAGTTAAAGAGAACAAAATGGAAAACAAAACAATTCACGAAATACCGATAACCGGGCTATTGTACAAGTGGTTTCTGATTAATGTAACCGCCCCTGACGCAGTTTATCCGGTCAGCTACGAACTTGATAAAACCATAGGCTTTATAACAGGTATAGCATTGGATTCAAACCGGGAGAAGCTGCTCGTTCAGAGAGGTACTCAGAGAATAGAGGTCAACAGGCAGGAAATAGTACCGGAAGGTTTTTTAAGCAAAAGGCTCTATCACCTGCCGAGCATAGAAGCGCACAAGCGTTTTTTACGCAGAGGCGGAAAGATTGCCGTTGGCAATGGCATAGTGAAAGTTGACTATAAGGACACATCAGACGCTTTAGCACCCTTTGAACCATATTGGGTATTGGTAACACTGGATTGCATACTGAAAGACAACTAAGATGGTAACAAGCATAATAACAGAGATACCGATAAGCAAAAAGGGCGAATTGAAATTTTTCGAGGTAAATATCCCGAAGGACGTTACGCTTTGCTTTGACCCACAAGCTGTAATAAAGGGAAATGTCATAAGAGATATTCGGACGATCAGGGGAAGGAATGTTGCAGGAACAATAAAGCTGCAATCAGAGAACATTGCCGACCTGTACTATAATGGCATTGTAACGTTTGGCAGCAGCCCTGTGGAAACATTATTGCCCGGTTATACTGACGTAATCCCGGATTTACTCAACCTGTTCTTTACTCCCTATTATGAAAATGATTATAAACCGATACCGCAAATTGAAGCAATGGACAGCTATATCCTATACGGTTGTTATGAAGACCTGCTCGGAGCCATGCTTAATCAGGATGTTGCTTACGCCATAAGCCTGACCCTTTGGACTAAATTAAAAGACAACGATAAAAAAGCATCGCATGACACCGGAACTGGCAAATGAGTATATCAAACGCAGGATGAGGGAATTGGGACACGATGACAACTACCATATCCGTTTCCGCCACTTTGTGTTAGGTCCTATGGAAGTAAGAAAGATTGACGCACCCATGCAGCTATTCATACTGGCAGAGCCTAAAGAAAATATCCGCATTCAAAGCGACATAGGAATATTCGATGTGGCGGAATTTTCAACCAATGAACTGCAATACGAGCATAAAGGAACAATACTGCTTACCAATTACAGCCCTATACCGCAACAAGTACAAATGATACAAATAATCTTTAAAACAAAGTAAAATGCCACTAATAGAAGAAAGATACGACCAGCACAAAATAGACAGCCTGAAACGCTACCTGCAAAGGGAAGTGGAAAAAGGAAGGGCAAGAGACTATGAAATAATCGTTGATGGGTTTAAGGTTGTTTCGCGTACTAATGACGTTAGTGAATTTGACGACTATGAGCAGGAGATAAGAGACACTACCCGTAGCCTGAGCATTCTTATCTATGACGGTGACAAGACCAACCGGAATACGAAGTATTCATTTTCTTTAAATCAGGACAATATTATCCCGGCGCAGCCGCAGAACAGTTTAGGCAGCCTTGCAGACATTGACCAGATGATACAGCAGAAAATGGACGATAAGGATAAGGATTTTCAGATAACGACATTAACGGCCAAACTTGCCGAAACTGAGGAAAAGTTAGAGGAAGCTGAAGAATATCAGGAACAACTCAAAGCCGAACTGGAACATATCAAAGCCAACAGGTTTCAGATGAAGGACGTTAACCTCTTAGAGGTTGGAGCGGAACTGTTGAAATTCACCATTAATAAAAGTGCCAAAAAATCGCCTTTTGCAGCACAAATATCGGGGATATTAGGCGCACTAAGTGAAATGGATCAGCAGCCTGCCCTTCCTCCCAAAACTGAATCAGAACCGGAATGCGAGGTTACAGTAGAGGAACAACCCAACTCTCAACCTGAACTTTCACCTATGCAATTGCATATTCTCAACAGCATACAGAGAATGGAGAAAATTCTGACACCAGAGCAATTGCCAATAATGAATCAGGTAATAATTAAGCTATTGGAAAACCCTGCCCAATTAATCCCTGTGGCAGAATTACTCAACGTTAAAATCGAAAATGGAAATGGAAAAATTTAGTAAAACGCTAACCATTACCGGGAGCAACGAAGCTGCGGTAATAGAAAAACTGGATGCGCTGAAAGTTTTGGCAGGCAAGCTGAAAACAAATGAACTGAAACGGTTAGCGCACGTAGTAGAGCATGAGCCTATGAAAACTGCCTTAGCCAAAAAAGCATTGGGCTTGTAAGGGGCAAAAAAGTACAGGTAAAAGAAAAAAAGTTCAAACGATTATGAATTACGGATACAGCAACGGCTATCAGTCCTACCCTTATTACCAACAGGGTACAGAGGGGTTTTCGTTAAAAGAGAAAATTCAATACTCATTGCTGGGCATAATCGTAGTAGGCGGGGCATTCTTAATCGGCAGGAACATTATTAAAAAGGCTGAAGCAAAAAGCGAGCAACGGAAAACACTGGATGACGGCAGCGCACCAACTTATGCGAAGCAAATAAAAATGGCGTTCCAGAATGACGGATGGCCGGGAGCGGATAAGGATGCGTTAAGACAGGCAGTAAGGGACATACCGGATAAAAATGAGTTTCGCAAGGTAATGACCTCATACCAAAAGTTGTATAACAACAGCATGTTGGGAGATATGCAGAAGGCATTAAAAAGCACTGAATATGATGAGATGTTGTACATCGTTTCGGCCAAACCGGAAAAATATAATCCCAACAAGTCCCAACAGTTAACAACGGAACAACTACAGGGATGGGCTAAACGGTTGAAAGCTGCATTTGATATTAAATACGGGATATTCCCCGGAACTGATGAGAACGCCATTAAAGCCGTATTCCTGGAGATACCCACACAGGCAGTGTTTAATCAGGTAGGCGTAGCGTACAAATCGCTGTATGGGAACGACCTGATAGCCGACCTTAAAAGTGAGCTTGAGTTTTGGGAGTATGACCCGATGATGCAGATTATTAACAGCAAACCAAAAAGTTAAGAAGATGAAGAAAACAAAAACTAATCAGAAAAGCAGCGGTTCAGGCAGGGCTAAAAAGCCACGCAGCACACCCAATGCGCCCCAATGGTTGCAGCCACCTCCGGCAAGTGGCAATGCAGGTAAAATAGTGCTTGCCACTTTAACCATTGGGGCAGTGAGTGTGGTTGGCTATTTCGGATGGCAGTACATTAAAAAGAAAAAGGATGCTAAAAGCAGCAATCTCGATAATGAACTGCTTAAAATTCATCCGAATGGTAATCCCATATCTCCGGCGGATACAACGCACAAGAGTACCATCACGGATACCACCTATACTCCCCCGGTTGACACAACGGGTACGAAAAGCAGTAAATCCAAAAGCACTTCATCCGGCACGGGAGATGGCTTCCCATTGAAGAAAGGCAGCAAGGGAGACAATGTACGGCAATTGCAGCAAGCCCTCATTGATAAATATGGAAGCAGCATATTGCCTAAGTATGGTGCGGATGGCGACTTCGGCAGCGAAACGCAGAACGCCTTAAAGAAAAAAGGATTGCCCACGTCTATCAGTGAAAGCACTTTTAATGTGATTACACAAGGAGGGGGCAGTAGTAGTGGTAATAGCAGCAGTACGTCATCCATTATATCCCTTGCTCAAAAATTGTACGATGCAGCTTCAGCTAAAAACTTCAACAGCGTCCTCAGCCTGTTAAAGAAAATTGACAACAAGGACGATTACCAACAGGTGAGCAACAGTTTTATGCAGCACAGGCTTCACGGAGTGCGCCAAACCTTAGTCAATGGGTTGCTCGGCAGCTTTGCCAGTGAAGACCAAAAGCAGAAGATACGTATGGAGTTCATCCGCATGGGCTTGCAGTATGACGGCAGTAAATGGAGCCTGTCCGGTTTTGATGGTAAACCGATTGTTACCAAAGAACCTGCAACGGTATGGGTCAGCCCTACGCAAAGCGTTCCCGTGCCTGCAATGATGGTACTTGGCAATGAGGTTACCCAACGATTAGACTTTACACTCTTTGAAAACAACAACAAGTATTTTTTAGTAAAAACACAATCAGTAAAATATCTCTAATTATGTATAACAGACGAAACGTAAGACAAAACACGAATGTGCGCTACATAGTAGTTCACTGCACAGGAACAAAACCCAATATGCTGGTAAGGGAACTGGATAAGCTGCCCTATCATTTCATCATCACCCGAAACGGCAGGTTAATCAACCTGAAACCTATTAGCGCGAATGATGGCACTATTGAGGTTGCATGGATAGGTGGTTTGGATAAACATGGCAATCATGTGGACAACCGGACTGAGGAGCAAAATGAAACCCTTTTTAATACACTGCTTGTCCTGACAGAGAAGTTTGATGAGGCGGAAATCACGGGCGCAGATAAGCTGTACATCTATGGGCATCCCAACCCCGGCTTTGACCTTAAAGCATGGCTTAATGAATATATCCCTGCTTTCTTACAGGATGCAGCCTGACTGCCAAAACTGATACAGTTCATTATTTAACCAATCAAATTTAACATGAAAGAAAAATTAATAGCTGCGCTCATGGCGCAAGGCTACAGGGTATTTACACGCCCTTTTGAGCTAAATATTGTCGGGTTAAGAAGCGATAGTTTAATCCCCAATGTGTTTAATGACACCATAAATGTCCTTTACAAAGACGAAGCAGGCAACTGGCAACTGCATAGTTACGAAGCAACTACTGATCCGGGGACGTATTGGTTGAAAAACCCGCTTAACCCGCAAGGCACAGCCATTTTAAAGGAAGGGCAATACCCCAATTCGCACATGATAGGATTGCACCGGAACAAGTACACTGCCCTTGTACAAAAAAATCCTGTAACGGTTATCAGGGATGTAAAGAGGGATGGTAAGCTGGACTTTGACGGCAAAGAGGATACAGGGCAATTCGGGATCAATATTCACAGGGCATTGCAGGAAGGCACGACAAAGTTCATAGACAAGTTTTCGGCAGGATGCCAGGTATTTGCCAATGCCGGGGATTTTAACGCCTTCATGGAATTATGCGAAAAGCACAGGCAGCTTTATGGCAACAGCTTCACTTATACCCTGCTGCATGAAACATCTATACTCAGCAGGGCAGCCTGAAGGCATCCGGTCATTGACGTTTTTATCGTCAGTGCAGCGCTTGGACTAATAACGTATCAATTAATCAAATACTTAAACAAAGAAAAAGAAAATGAAACAGTTTATTCAACAGTTGCTCATGGACAAATTGGGTAACTACAGCATGAGGGAAATGGTAATTGGCGTATTGCTAACGGCTTTGATTGTTAGCTGGATTGCAAAACAGTTTTGGGGCAAGGACGTGCCGGAATTTATGTTCTACACATTCGGAAGCCTTATTGCCGCCGGATGCTTCGGTTACACTTTCGAGAAGAAAGGTATTCAGCAAAGCACGGAACAACAGTCTTGACTTTTGCCATAGCCGCTATAAACCCTATCACTTTTATTCATCATTAAAAAAACAAAAACAATGCAATTGAAATTATATCTCACAATTTTTATTCTTGGGCTTTTTGCAGGGATTGCCGGCTCCATATTCTTTAATAGCAAACAAAACCTGCCAAAGCCGGTTTATGCTGCAACGCTTTCCGCTCCGGCAGATATTAAAAACACGAGTGTTTTGGTTGAAGCCCATTTTCAAAGTAAGGTGGATTCCCTTGTGCAGACGAACATTGATCTGGAACACAGGGTGGGCAACACCAAATCGGAACTACAGAAAACTAAACAGGATAACAAAGTGCTGCTGCAATTGGTGGACACCTTAATAGCCCATGCCGACCATACAACCGATACGGCTATAAAACTTGCGCAGTGTGATAGCATCAACGCCACAGTTCAGGATTTTATTAACTCATCCGGTACGACAGACAGCCTGTATGACAATTTAGCTGCAACCCTTCAGGCGCAGGTAAATAACAAAGACAGCACTATCGGGGTACAGCAGGAACAGTATAACTGCCTGAAATTATCCTTCGATAAAAGCCTTGCACAACAAGATGTCCTGTCCGGTCAAAATCTTTTGTATGAAAAGCAGTTAAAAAACTTCAAGGTTAAAAACAAGTTGCTTTCCGCAGGGCTATTTATCGTAACAGGAATAGCCACCTACAGCTTATTACATCACTAATACTAAACAAAAAAGGAGGTATAAAAATCACATGAAAGAGAAGACAATTATTTCGTCTGCAACATTGCTTACTTCACTTGTCGCCTATTGGTACGCAAAGGCAGCCGGTAAAGATGCTGCACCCCTTGTTATGCTTGGCGGTTTTGTTGGCTCTCTTATTGGTGAAGGGATAGCAGACCAGGTTAAAAAGAAAGAAAAAAAGTAAAAAAAACAGAAAAACAAAACAAAGAATGGAAACACAAATTATCAACGACAATTCATGTATCAGGGTGATTAATGACGGAACTCCCCTGCTAATTATCAAGTCGCAAATCAAGACCATTGACACGGTCAAAAATGAAATGGTGCGGATAGACATCGGAGAAGGCGCATTACGTCATATCTACATCCGGTTTACCGATGTAACAGTTCCCGCAGGCTTGGCAGATGTTTTTGCGCTCAGGGATGCAATAAAAGCAATGCTGGATGGTGCAGGCAATGATTTTTCGCCATTAATTGCAGCCGTACAAGCGGAGGGCGGAAAAGTTGACACTCTTACCCAACAGATAACTACTACCGGGCAGGCACAGACGGATGCTATCAACAATGTAAAAGCAAATGGCGATAAGCTCTTACAAACGGTTACTGCGGCAAATGATGCACAGACACAAAACCTTGCAGCCGTAAAGCAAAGCGTAGATGCTTTGGGGCAGGTTATTACCAATTCAAGCCCTGCCGTTGAATTGCAGATTATCCATGATGAAATTGCAAGCACAGGCCAAACGCAGGCAAACCTGCTTACCAATATGACGCAGGTACTTAATCAGATGAATGTTTCGCTGAGTGCAGCCAACAACAATTTTCTGTATCCTGTCCGTATTGATGAATCTGTACCGATGGTTGTTTATAAAGGTTATGCAATTTCTGTTACACCCGCAGGCCCGGCTACTTCTGACCCTGTCTGGGCTATTCAAAGGATAACACGCAATGGCGATGTGTACACCTATGAGTGGGCTAACGGCAATCAGCAGTATACCAATATCTGGGATAACAGGTACAACCTGAACTATACAGCATTGGGACATTAAAATCCAAAGGGGGGTATGGTGTATGCCATACCCTTCTTTAATAATTTAACCAATCAGAACTTAAAGAAATAACATGAGTGCTTTTGTTTTTGCAGTTGAGGCGGAATTAATGCTGAAAAAGAAGCATAACAAGACCTCTATTGAAAAGTTAGCGGCTACCTATGGCATTACTGATAAAACCCAAGTAAAGGAACTGACGGAGTTGGCAATTGTTAAACAGGCAAGAAAAATAGCCAATGGGGATGGTACAGTGCGGGAGAAATACGACAGGATTGTGGAGTTATATGAAGGGCAGGTAAATCTTTCACATCGTACAAGCCAGTCCATTTTATTACAGCAATATTCTACACCTGCACCAATAGGTTTTTTAGCAGGTATCTTTTGTGAACTGGACAAGTTGAAAGAGCATGGCGGCTATAGTTTTGAGCCTTCTGCCGGAAACGGGTTGCTTACCGTAGCCGGAAAACCTGAACGAATTTATGTTAATGAGATTGACAATCTCCGTTACCGGAATTTAAAATCACAGGACTATGCAAATGTTTGGCAAAGGGATGCGACTAAGCCATTTTTTGACGTGCAGAACCATTTCATTGCCGTGCTTACCAATCCGCCTTTTGGCAAGCTGGATAAGCCTGTACTATTCGATACTTTCAAAATTGATACACTTGACCATTTAATGGCGTTAAGGGCATTGGAAACAATGACCCGTGATGGCAAAGCTGCAATAATAATCGGGGGGCATACCCGGTATGATGAAAAAGGCAGGATTGAGCGGGGCAGAAACCGGATATTTTTCAACTACTTGTACAGCCGTTACCATGTTGCCGATGTGTTGCAGATTGACGGGCATAAGCTGTATTCGAGGCAGGGAACATCATTTGATGTGCGGTTGATACTCATTAACGGCAAAAAGAAGAAACCGGAAGGCGCAGCCCCGGTATTCAATTCTGAAAGGGATGCAGTAATAAAAACTTTTGATGAGTTATACGATAGAGTTATGGACGCAATAGATTTGCCAGCCCCAATCAAAGAACATGATATGAACAAATTAAGTGATTTGGAAAGCGAGGCATTGGCATTGCAGCGAATGTTTGGAATAGGGTTTATAGAGGTAAGGGGTTTGGGCGCACCGTACCTGCCTGCATCCGAAAGCTGTGTGATACTTAATACACAAGTGCCGGACAGCATGTCTTTTGAAACCCAATCAGCCGTAGAGCAGATAAAACAAGAAGTAGGCGGAGATATAGACAATTTTGTACGCCACAGGCTGCAATTTCCTACCCGTGCATCATTGTGTAAAGCCCTTTCTGCCGAGCAGATAGATGCGGTGGCAATGGCAATTTACAATATTGAGGCAAGGGGGCAGGGAATGATTATTGGAGACCAGACAGGTATCGGGAAAGGGCGTATAGCAGCTTCCATGATACGGTATGCCGTTTGTCAGGGCCTAAAGCCTGTTTTCCTCACGGAAAAAGCCAACCTGTTTTCCGATATATACCGGGATTTGTTGGCAATCGGGTCAGGGCATTTAAAGCCCTTTATTGTTAACGGCAGGGAAACCAAAACGGATATTAAGGACGAGGATGGCAATGTCGTTTATACCGCTCCGGCTTTAACAGAACAGCAGGCGGTTTTTAAAGCAAGGGAAATTCCGGCTAAGTATGATTTTGTATTGGGTACTTATTCCCAATTCAACAGCCCTGAAAAGAAACCGGAAAAACCTTTATTCCTTCAATCCATAGCGGAAGGTAACATTTTCATCATGGATGAGGCGCACAATAGTTCCGGTTCATCCAATACAGGTGAATTTTTGCAGGGTGCGGTAAGAAATACCAAAGGTGTGGTATTCCTATCAGCCACATTTGCCAAAAGACCGGACAATATGCCGATTTACGCCATGAAGACAGCTATTGCCGATTGTAACATGAGCAAGGATGAATTGGTGGATTCCATTACAAGAGGTGGTGTAGCCTTACAGGAAGTGCTATCCTCCCAATTGGTTGCCGAGGGGCAAATGCTACGCAGGGAGCGCAGCTTTGAGGGTGTAGAGGTCAATTATATCGGCCTTGATGACAAAGCAGAGGAACACCGGGCTATTGCGGACAACATAACCGGGATACTTAGGGACATCATTGCCTTTCAGGGCAAGCATGTCAATGAGATTGTTGATGAAATGGATAAAGTAGCCGTAGCGGAAGGGAAGGAAATTGAAGTAAGGGAAGGCACATCACAGGCAGGGGTTGACAATCAGCCTTACTTTTCCAAAGTATTCCAGGTTATTAACCAAATGCTGTTTAGCCTGAAAGCGGAAGCGGTAGCGGAAAGGGCAATCATGCGTTTGCAGGAAGGCAAGAAGCCAGTTATAGCATTTGCCTCTACAATGGGCAGCTTTATTGAAACCTTAGAGAATGAACAGGGTTTGCCCGTTTCTGACGGTGATACAATTAATGCAGATTTTACCGAGGTTTTAAAGCGTGGTTTGGATGGCATCCTTCGTTACACAGAAAAAGATGTGGACGGCAATTCTGTTTACAAAAAATTTGAGATCAGCGAATTGCCGCCGGAAGCGCAGGCTGAATATAACCGGATTTATGAGCGTATCAGGGCAGTTTCAACAGGTATAACCATTTCTCCCATTGATGTTATCATTAAAAAATTGCAGGATGCAGGTTATTCAGTGGCAGAGGTTACCGGGCGCAAATATGAATTGCAAATGAACTGGAAAGGCAGCAAAGCACTCATAATGCCCCGTAAAAAGATAAACACCAATGACGCATTCCGTAAGTTCAATAATAATGAGGTGGATGTACTGATGATTAACCAATCCGGCAGTACCGGGGCATCCGCTCATGCCATACCTACTGCTAAAGTACCTGCTTCACAGGTAAAGCAAAGGGTAATGATTGTATTGCAGGCAGAATTGGATATTAATACGGAAGTGCAAAAGCGTGGGCGTATAAACCGTACAGGGCAAATCCTGAAACCCATTTATGACTATGTTACTTCGGCTATCCCTGCCGAAAAGCGTTTAATGATGATGTTGCAGAAGAAACTGAAATCATTGGATGCTAATACTACTTCCAATCAAAAACAGTCCACAAAGATTTTGGACGTGCCAGACTTCCTGAATAAATACGGTGATAAGATTGTAAAGGAATATTTAGTTGAGAACCTGGATATAAATGACTTACTGGATGACCCATTGAAATTAACTGATAGCAAAGCTGACAGCGGTGAGGGAAGTGTTACAGAAGATGCAGCCCATAAGGTTAGTGGCCGTGTTGCTGTACTGTCAACCAAAATGCAGCAGGATTTTTATGTTGAGGTTGCCGAAAGATATACTGATTATGAGGCGTATTTGCGGCAGGTTGGTGAATATGACCTTGAAGTGGAAGCCATGAATTTGGATGCGGAAACAATCAGTTCCCGCATTGTCAAAATGGGTAAAGGTTCCGACAGCGCATTTGGGGAAGACAGCATTTTGGAAACAATCCGGGCTAACGTCTTGAAAAAGCCTTTTACCAAATCGGAGTTAAACAATTTGCTCAATGAATCCCTGAAAGATAAGGACGCAACCACTTTGCAGCAGGAATTAATCACTGAATACGGGCTGGATAGCCAACGCAGGTTATCGGACGAGCAGCAGGAAGTAATTGAAAAGTATGA
Source organism: uncultured Bacteroidota bacterium (assembly GCA_903839875.1). Classification (GTDB taxonomy): domain Bacteria; phylum Bacteroidota; class Bacteroidia; order Chitinophagales; family Chitinophagaceae; genus Nemorincola. Next base: position 10,680 of record CAIMDZ010000072.1, on the reverse strand, counting down.
TGAATTGATCCGTAATGTACATTCCGAAAAGAAGATACAGAAAATAACAGGTGAAAAAGAAAGGCTTGCCGCAATCAAGGAGCGGGAGAACGAATTGTTAACCGCTAAGGAAGGGCAATTGAATATAATTAGGGTGAAAGCAAGTAACCGGAAGCAATACCTTGAAAAGATATTTAAGTTCTTCCATGTAGGCAGAAACCTTAAATACCCCATTGAAACCTTTTCGTCCGGCAATGAACTTGTTCCTTCTGTTTTCATCGGTTATAGTATAGACAAGAAAAAGAAGAACCCCTATGCTCCTTCACTGATTAAGCTACGGTTTGCCATTGCCAACAGTAGTAAGTATTTATCCATTCCCGCCTCTTATTCAGAGGACGTAATGGCGATTATTGGCGCAAGTTCAGATGTGGAGCAACCGGATAAAGAAACCCTGCTTACCCTTTGGGAAGAATATACAAAGCAGAACCATGTTGACCGTAAGATCAGGCATACCATTACCGGGAACTTATTACAGGCGTTTAGCGATTTTAAGGGCAAGCTGGTGAGCTATACGACCATTGACGGAAAGACGGTTAAGGGTATTCTTATGCCGGAGAACTGGAATCCGGGCGAACAGGTGCAGGATAAAGTGGTTGTACCTATCATAAAAGCCTTGCCCCTCATAAAATCGTTAGTCCAGGGCGGGCATATCCTTACGAGTAATGGTATTTCATTTTTCAGGCAGGGCAGCCATTTCAGGGTAATTGTGGCTGCATCAAGGGCTAAAGGCGGGGATATATACCTCGATAAGCAGCTACTTGACGTGGTGGAGAATAACAATTTTGAAAAGGTGTCTGATAAAATGGTGGCTTTGGTTAATGAAAGTAAAATAAACCAGTTTATTGAAATACTGCAAAACAACCACAGTTGCGCCGTTACCCTGAATTCAGCACAGTTCAGGGATATTGAGAAAAGCAATCACAGGTATAGCAGCCGGAAAAAGATTGATATTCCTGAACCTATCGCTGAAAAGAATAACAAACCTGATAACATCATCTCATTATTAGAACTCGAAGCGGAAGCGCTTTCATTGGAACTTGAATTACTGGCAGCTTAAAATAACATTATGATTACACATCAGAATTACCACGACATTTTTTCGACAATTGATTTTGCAAAACTTCCCGAAGCATTAAGGAAAGGGCATGAGTTTGTAAAGAAAGTAACTAACAATGGTTCTCATTGGGACAATTATCACTCCAGCGAAACCATTAAAAAGACTATTGATACTTATTTTGAAAAGCTGAATGAATTTGTAGGCAAGAATAAGAAAGCCGATGCTGTAAAGCCACATGCTAAACATAGTGGTAGCAAGAAATCAAAGGAGGCAAAACCCGCAAAGCATCCTCATGTCTATTCCCACAAACCAAATATTCCTGAACCTCACTTAGTCGAGCGAATACCGGAAGAACTGCGTTTTATCAGACGTTTTGTAAATCTTGACGGCAAAACCAAAACAAAGGAAGACCTGTTAAGGTTTATCAATAGCCTGCAAAAAGCTATTCTTGAAAAGAAGATACGCAAGACTTCTCAATATGCCGAGCAGATCAAGTATATACAGGACAGGCTTATAGATACATACAATTCAATGGGAGCAAAAATCGCATTGGAGTTAAAACCCGAAACCCATGAAATGCTAAAGGAAATCGCAGACGGAGAAAAGGTGTTGCATTCTGTTAGCTTTATTAAGCGTTACATTAACCTGAACGGAAAACCGGGCATGAAGGAAAAAGCGAAACTGTTACTTGGGCAAATCAACCGTGCTTATGAGAAAGGCAATATCAATGATAAAGACCCATACATTGTTGAGATGCACGAAATAAAAAAGAACCTTGAAAACTTCTTATCAGAAAAGGCAGTTAAGGTCCTGCAAATAGAAAGAAGTACATTAAGCGGGCTTCAGGGAATACTCAATGGCTGCGCCTGCCAAAACCTGAGTGGCTTTGATGGCGAAGATGAGGAGGATGACACAAGTGAGCAGCCGGTCATCATGAATAGCATGGACTTTGCCAACATGAGGTTTAATACGCTTGGCTTTAAAGGGAAATGGTTGCAGCTTATCGGAGATCCCTCAACTAACTTTTCCGTGATGGTGTTTGGTAAGCCTAAAATGGGCAAATCTTATTTGTGTGTGGACTTTGCCGGATACCTGGCACGAAATCATGGGAAGGTGCTTTATATCGCCAAAGAAGAAGGTTTGGACAAAACCTTGCAGGATAAGCTGAACGATAAGGACGTAAAACACCCAAATCTTTATGTGGCTTCATCCCTGCCTGCAAGTTTATCTTTCTACGACTTTATATTCTTTGATAGCGTTAACAGGCTTGGGCTTAAACCGGAAGATTTAAACAGGTTAAAAGCCATGTACCCTGAAAAATCCTTCATCTATATCTTTCAGACAACGAAAGAGGGGAAATTCAGGGGAGCTAACACCTTTCAGCATGATGTGGATAGTGTGATTGAAGTGCCGGAGAAAGGAAAAGCCGTTCAGTATGGCAGGTTTAATCAGGGTGGTGAAATTTCAATTTTTTAATATCTTTACACCGTTTTCATGGTGATAGGGTTTATAGGGGCTGGCCTGTTCTCAGGCTGGCTTTTATTTTTTTACCGCACTGCGCATTTATATCGGGCAAAAGATGTTTGTTTTCTAAAAAATTATGCGTAACCATTTGTTGTTACTGGATCAGTATTTCTGAGTTCGTAAGAAATCAATTTTTATTTAGCTCGTACTGGGTCGCACAGTACAAGGGCCTGGGCATAGTGTTCCCGGCGCAGCCGGTAAATGGCGCCATCTGGGGCCTATGGTCGTTTCTATGTGCTATTGCCATTTATATAATTTCCAGAAAATTCACATTGATGCAAACTGTTTTTCTTTCATGGCTTTCAGCTTTTGTAATGATGTGGGTGGCAATAGGTAATTTAGGTGTGCTGCCCTTTAGCATTTTATATGCCGCTGTACCGCTGAGTCTTCTGGAAGTATTTATAGCGTCATTTATCATCAAAAAACTGTCGTGACATTGTTTAGTCCCTTAGCTGGACAGAACTTACATCAGCGACGTTGAGAGGGGCGAACGTAATATTTCCTTGCTTAACCTGAACAAGATTACCAAGGCGCTCAAGCTGCCAATATCCTCCCTCTTTTCTTAAGACAACCAAATCTGCGAGAACACATAATGAAAATTAAGGTGTAAATATTGGCTCCAGACGCATGTATTCATACATTGCGATTAAGGTCAAGCCGGTCAGCCGCAAGCCGTTTATATTTAAATTGGGTTCGGACTCGAATGGAGAGCTCCAGAACGCGCCAGATGCCAATTTTATACTTTGTCAGATTTGCGCAAGCAGGTAATGAATGATTTTTTAAGCCCCTATTTGCATTATGATTTACGTTTCGTTGTAAATGAGGGTATTATTTATCAAAAGTAACTGTCACTCCTTGGGCATAAAGTAAATAGCGCTGTCTTTAACATTTGTCCGCAATAAGTAGTGTGTTAATAAACCACTCATTAATGAGATCGTGGTATCTTTTGTAATAGGTATTCCAAGTTCGCCCAAAAACACATCTGCATTTGCAGGTAAACTCTTTCTAACAATCTTATGACGAGTAGTGTTTAAAAACATCGTATCGTGACTTGTCCTTGCAAAAGAATATTTTGGATTGCAAACATCATTTATTTCAATTTTCCCGATAGAATCAATGTCGAAATAGAAATAGGAACGTTCTGAATCATTCCTAAAATCGAAAGTACTGTTGTTAATATTGTACCTGATTCCTTTTATCAACTTAAATCTATTGTTGTGCTGATATGAGTGGTTACCAAAATTGAAATGATACGCAGATAGAAAATATTTCAGATCGTAATCTCCGGTTGCTATTGTAAATGGAACAGTTTGCAAAATTAATGTTCTTTGGTTTGCCCCGATCTTGGCAGCAGCAGTATTGTATAACTTAGTGATTTTACCGTCTTTAATGTCAAAACAAATATATGCCGTAGGCCTGGCATTTCCCCCTACAGTAGCTCCTGTGTTTATCCAGTTTTGCCCTTCATTTAAATATACGATTGTATCACAACCGTTTATGTAAAAGAAGTTATTATCGTTACCTCCCGTTAAACATAAATTACCTTCGTACCCATTGGGTTTTATAAGAATTGGAACTGAGATTTTTTTATTGCATGGAACATCTTGCGCATCCTGTCCAATATTATTTGTATTGCAAGCGTTCATTAGCAGGACCAATACAGAAAAAACAAGAACTAATTTAATGACTCTCATGTCGCTTTTTTTGACTGTGAAATTATCCGGTTTACTTTGGCGTAAATTGAAGTTTATCTGTTCTTTACAAGAATACAATTTCCAATATTATCAAACTATGATTTACATCATATAATTAACGAGAGCTCTAAACCACGCCGGAAACCGATTTAGCATCCTGTCCGCTTTGTGAGCAACGTGCATTACTCCCGATTCTGTCTGCTGGCAATGTATCTTACTGAATTTCAATTAAGTAAAGCGTCCGTTCAGTACTGACCCCGAATCGCTTAAGCCACGCTAAAAACCTTAATTATTTTACGGTTCCGCTTTTCCCTGCTAACCTTGCTGTGTACTAAATCTAAAATAAAATTTTATGAACGAGCAAGTAATCGATTTTCTCAAAGGAAATCCAAACAACAACAAGGCGGCGATCATAGCCGGAACAGGGATCAAAGGTTTCCCATTATTCAACCTGATAAAGAAAATGCTGGCAGATGGACAGATCATATCTGTGGGCGATGGCAACAACACGATCTACTCGCTGAACGAGAACTACACCGAAGAGCAGGTTATTGAAGAACAAACCGACGCAACAGTAAACGAAGGGACGAAAGAACCCGTGGTTGACGAAAGTAAAAAGGAAGACATACCGGAAAAGACTGCTGAAGAGACCTCTCCTGCTGCATCAACCACTCGGGACAACTCCAAGTATAAGCTCAACGGCGAGGAGTATGGCAAAGGACCGTAGGTTCGTTCGGTCGTGGCGAAGTATGTTGAAGATCACCCGGACACGACCTACAAGCAGCTAAAAGAAGTCTTCCCCGATACCCTTATGAAAAGATTCGGGGTGTTCGCCAACGAGACCGAGGCGAAGAAATTGTCCGGCAACAAACCACGATATTTTCTAAAGCCTGAGTGGAACTCAACTATACAATTGACCCCTAACTGAGTAAGTTATTTTGAAAGTTTTACTAAGCAACCAAATTTTCACATGCCCTTAATCAATCGTTAGCTTCCTGTACTCTGCATCCTTCCCGGGAATTTCAATACCCACCATATACGTACCAGCCGCCAATGCCGGAAGACGCATCATTATAGTATTATCGCCCTTATTCAGCCGTTCAGAAAATTTCAAAATGTCGGCGCCCTTGATGTCGGTGATTCTGAATATTGCAGATACTGGTACTGAAACAGGCGCATGAATATTGATCTTGCACCAATCGTTTGCGGGATTGGGGTAGAGGTCAGAGATCAGCCATTTGTCTGTGTTTGGTTTTATTGTGCCGGTGTTGGTGGCCGATGTGCTGTCGTTGTTTACAATTATAAACTGGCTGTTGAAAGAAGTGATGTAGCTATTGTTCTTCCAGGTGAGGCTGCTGCTGCCATGCACATAATTCAGGGTGGCAGCGCTGTCCAATTCTGCACTCCAGGTATTGCCGAAGTCTCCCGTAGCCCTGCTGAACAGCTTGAAATCACCTGCGGTGTAAACAGGATGGGTGATATTCAGCCTGCTGAATTTCAGACTGTCGGGATGAGTGAATGTGGTGTTCAGGCCGTAGTTATTAATAATGAAATAGCCCGGTACTGCAGCGCGTGTATCCGGCTTAGTATCGGGGTTGCTGAAAAGATGAAAAGCCACAACTTCTCCGTCGGGGTAGGTTCCTGCTGCGGGGAGGCTAAGGTTCACATCGGCAGCGGTAAAGGCATTCAGGCCTGCCGTGTTTACCGATGGATTCCGATAGACACGGCCTGAGGATACAGGAGCGGTAGAGGTAACAATATTTGCCGCAGGCACAAATGTGATGAAATTACCTTTTACATCAAACAGGTTCCCAGTCAGTACATCAAACTGGTTGAACTGAAAATACTTGATCAACCCGGTTTCAGAAGCCGGATCTGTGATCAGGTGCATTTTTTCCCGTACCTCGCTTTGGCTGAGTGCATAATTGTAAAATTTCACCTCATCTATTTTACCATTATACTTTGAGCCTTGCCCTGGGTGGTCGTCAAAGTTGGCCTGGAAAGGAGACTGTGACAGGTCAATAACAGGCATGGGCGAGTTTTTCAAAGTGTCGGGTATTCCGTTCAGGTACATAATCACTCCTGTTGGCGAATAAGTGAGTACTATATAATTCCATTTGGTGCTGTCGCAAACGAGGCTGCTGGTATTGCCGTATCCAACAATGCTATCGGTATAGCAAAGTGTCAGGTTAGGCGTGTAACCATTGAAAATAAATCCAAATCCAAACCCATACCCGCCGGAACCGGGATAAAGATTGTGTGATATGAGCTGTGCAAAACTACTCTGTAGTCCGCCTGGCTGCGCCCAGCAGGAAATGGAAAAGTTATTGCTGTTGATATTCGCAACGCCGAGGTTGATGGTTTGATTGGTGCCATTTAATTGAAGACATTTCCCGGCAACCGTATCTGCACTGCAAAAGTCGCTGGTGAAAACAATCATGCTGTCCACAGTTTTGGAATGAGTATTGGATAATGCATCGGTAACCTGCAACGAAACATTATAACTACCGGGTCCGGGATATAATACCTGCGGAGTGCGCGAGGTAGTACTGCTCACCCACGATGCACCGGGGAAAGACCAAACCCTGGTAGCTCCCGCATAATCTATCATCGAATAGTCGTAAAAATTAACGGTGTCTCTGCTGCAGCCTATATATTTTCTGTCGGCCATTGGCTGTGCCACAGGAGTGCCTTTATTATATAATGGTGATTCCCAGATGCTGCAATTACCGCAAAGGCGGATCTTGCTGTCCCTGTAAAAAATAAGCGCACCCTCTCTTGCTTCAAGGCTTGCCGGAAGCCCATCGCTAAACGCGAACCAGTCGCTCATGGTGCTGTCCCTGTAATAGACTTTTGAAGGCCGGTCATTCGTTACTGCATACACGCCACTTTTTGTGCCACCCTGGAATTGCAAAAACGCGACAGGTTTACTAGCAAGTGAAGCACCTGTATAATTTGTCCATGTGCTGCCACCATTTACCGACTTAAATATTTTATTCCCTGTCGCTCCGCCCGCCATGCAAACATACACCTCGTTTTCATTGAGCGGGTTGATGGAAACGTCTGAATTATAATAGTGCCAGGTTGTTGGCAACGTTAAGGTACTCCAGGTTGCTCCGGCATCTGTGCTCTTAAACAAACTGGTATTGGTGCAAGCGTAAAGTACATTAGGATTGCTTCGGGCAATATCAAAACGCCATACTTTATTACCTGGCCCGAAATTGTGGAGGGCGACATAGGAAGCACCGCAATTAGATGATTTCCATAAAAAACTGTCCTGGCCTAAATAGAAAATGTTGGAATACCGTGGGTCAATAACCAGCTTGCTCGAAAACATGCCATAGTAATCATCCTGCGGCCACATAGTATTAGGTACGGATGCAGCCGAATATTGTACTGACCCTGATAATGCAGCAGGTATCACCAAAGTACCAATATCGCGGAACCCTGTAGTGCGTGAATGCCCGTGAAATACATGTCCGGTGGCGTCTTCGCCACCGCCTAATGAAATTGAATTGCCGCCGGCATAATTTTCATATATCGCGGCATCCCCATTATGATACCTGCCGCCCACTACCAGGTCCTCGTCCCAGCCCTGGCCAAACCCCCAGTAATCACCGCTTCTTAGTCCATTATTCCGCACCGACCAGTTGGCTGTGTTTGTAAAGAAATCGCTTGAGTAATTTACTCCGCCATCAGTGGCTATATAGGCATCACCCCCCATTGCAACAGCCTGCTGCAAGTCGGGGTGCAGGCCGAAGGAACCCGAATAGCCGCCGATAGGTCCAAAGTTGAGGCCGCCATCGGTTGACTTGTAAGTTGTAGTGGTTCCGGCTATGAGTGTGTTTGCATTTTGCGGAGATACTACAATGCTTAAATCGTAATAACCCTGTCCATCCGACATGCCGAGGCCGGTAGTAGATGAACTGCCCGTAAGGCCGGTAGTAGTAGAGGCAACGGTAATATTCCATGTTCCGCCCCTGTCAGTACTTTTAATTATGGAAGGTGGCGAGCTGGATCCTATATTTACACAATAGATGTAATTGGTATTTGCAACGGTAACCCCAAGCCTGGCGCCGGAAGTGTTTGTTGTTGATAAGCTGCCGGTAACATTGGTGTAAGTAGTCCCTGCATCCACAGAACGTAGTAATACCAGCATATTGGCCGACGTAGAACCAACTGCATAAACTGTATCCGTTCCCACGGGGTTAATGGCTAAGTCATAAATATTTCCGGTCACGGTGCTGCCTGTTGCCATTGTCCATGTAGCACCCGCATTGTCGCTGTAAGAAATGGAGGTCGTACCGGCAATAATTATTCTGCCGGTGGTACGGTTAATAACCATGCTGTTACCTCCTCCACCGGTAAAGGAACTTAATACAGACCAGGAGGCGCCTCCATTGATTGTTTTTAAAAGTGAGTTAGTGCTGCCGTCATAGGTATATACAATATTTTCATTCAGCGGGTCAACCGCAATTGATTGCGACCCGCAGCTATACAAGGTATCACTCACCGAAACCCAGTGAAGCCCTTTATCAGCAGTTCTGTACATAGTTCCTGGTTCCGAGCAGGCATATAAGACAGAAGGGTTTGATGGAGCGATGGCAATACAATACATATTGGATTGCTCGTTTTTTAGAGTTCCTCCCCCGTTATTACCATAGGTTTGAATAGGCCCCAATACAGTCCAATGGGCGCCGGTAGTTGTTTTCATTCCGCTATGACCACCATTTGATTTTCCCTGGTTTTCAATTGATTTGATCAATTTTTGTTTACCATAATTGGGGTCATACTTAATGCTTCCATCCTGCTGAATGAACGGCCTCATTTTGTTGCGCCACCGTATGTATGCGGTTATATAAGGGTCTTCAGAAAACTCCGGCTCAAAATATTTATTATCGCCGGGGGCTATAGTGTGATCTTCCTTAGTTTTTTCTTTTTGCTCGTTCTTATAAAGTTCAATAAGAGAATCTATTTTGAAGACATTCGGGTTATTCCAGTCAGTTTGTTTTACCCACGCAGGTACTGTAATGTTACCGGGCAATTGAAAAGGTACATTATGCTGTGCACATACATCGGAAGTAAGAAATAAAATTTGCAAAAGAATTACAGTAACTAATAGATTGAATAGCCTCATTTAAATATTATTTGTTGCTGTTTATATTTGAATAAATAAAGTTATGCAATTATTCTTGGAAAGAGTGGAATGATTTTGGAAAGACCACGTTCTGATGTAGAAATAAATAAAGTCAATAAAGATTATGGGTTCTGTCGCATGTAATGTGTTACAAAAAGTGAACCACTGCATTTACAATAAAATTCCATGTTCAAAGGCCATTGTTTCCCAAAATCAATTATTCTAAATGCAGTTTACGTCAAGTTACGATTTGGATTAAGTTACCGGGAGGTGGAAGAACTTTTGCAAATGAGGAATGTAATGGTGGATCACGCAACCATTCAGAGATGGGTATTTAAATTTAGCCCATTATTGAATGCCAATTCAGAAAAGGAAAGAAAGCAGTATGCACAAGCTGGCGTATGGATGAGACCTACATTAAAATCAAGGGCGTATGGAAGTATTTGTACCGGGCAGTAGGTAAGGAGGGTAATACGGTTGATTTTTTATTAACCAATAGAAGACAAAGAATGTCGGCACAATCATTTTTAATCAAGGCCATAGGCAACAATGTGGAGGTAAATATTTAAGAAAACCTACTTAAAAGTCTCGTTAGCTTCCAGTATAGCCGTTACGTGCTCCCATTCGGGTTTACTCTGAGGGTGACGGGCTTTGACTATATTACTGCCATTATAGGTTCCTGTTTTCTATTCACCTGAATTATGGCAAGGAAAATTTTTCGAAACATTCATCCATTTATTATTTTCTATATTATGGTCATATTTTAGTATAGTATTTTTCCTTATTGCTATTAACTTTCAGCATGTCTGAACATTAAGAAGAAAGCCCATCAGACACATCATATAAAAAGCAAATCTCCAAAAAGGGGATTTTGAATAGTGATATTTCTTCTTTTATACACACAAAAAACGCTCTTACAGGAGCGCTTTAAGTTATAATAATTAAATGTATTTTCTTAGTTATAGTTTACAGTTACCGGCACACCAGTTGAGTTGGTGTAAGTACCTGAAGCCTGAGCTGCTGCTACGTTAAGGGTAGCGCCTACAGTAAGTGTCTGTGTACCGCCAGTGCTTAAAGTACCTGTTGCAGATGGTGAGCTGGTGAAGGCATTCACAGTCATGGTGTGTGAAGAACCGTCAGCGATGCTGCATGAAGCTGGTAAAGTGATTGCGTAAGTGTAGCTTGCCTGACCTGATACAGTGAAGGTAGCAGCGGTAACGGTACCGGTT
>CAIMDZ010000071.1 GCA_903839875.1 uncultured Bacteroidota bacterium | reverse complement strand
TTGATAAGTTGATAGGTTGACAGATTGATTAGTTGGTAAGTTGATAAGTTATTGGTATGGTAATAAGGTTAGACAAGAAAGACAAAATATTCATCGGCATTTTGGTGCTGGTGCATGCGGTGTTTTTTTGTCTTGCCTGCTTGTTCCAGAAACATATGATGGGCGACTCAGCGGAATATTTGCTGGAGGCAGCTAATATAAAGGAATACTTCATCTTCTCCAGCGCTGAATCCCCAACTGTATTGGCACCCGAAGCACTAACACAGCGCCAACCGTTGTACCCGTTGTTCCTGTTGCTTGTCGGGCTGATCAGTATGAAGTATTTCGTGGTAGTGCTGCAAATTGCGCAGGGCCTTCTTTCTATCTTTAATATCTGGTATGTCCGAAAGGTTCTTTTAAGTATTGGGTATCAGAAAAAGTATGACTGGTTGCTGCTTTTGTTTGTGGCTGCATACCCTGCCCAGTTTATTAATGCGAATACGATAGCGCCAGATATTTTGCTGCAGACTTTTACGTTATTGTACTTCGGTAATTTCATTGCACTCTTTCAGAAAAAGGAACTTAAGTATGCGTTGTTTATGAGCCTGGCGCTAATAGCCGGGATTATGGTGAAACCGGTGCTATACCCGTTTGTATGGGTGCATGTAATTATAATAATGTTCATCTGCGTCCGGCATAAAATGCTATCTGTACGAACCTTACTGCTATCTGTGACGCCGCTTTGTGCCATGCTTTTGTACAATTACTTCAATTATGTGCGCACGGGTAAATTTCATTTCAGCAGCAACCAGGCACAAAATGCCAGTTACTACTACTATCCGTTCATAATGGAAAGAGAAGGAATGGACAGCGCCAACAGATTCCTGGAGAATGAAAAACAAGCATACTATTCTTACCCCGAGTACAAAGACCGTTACGACCATGCAAATCAACGAGGAATGGAAATGCTGAAGCAGAACTTTTTTCCGTACCTGTTATTTCATCTGAAGAATTCGGCACGGATATTTATTGAGCCCGGAAAAGCGGAGATGGATCTGTTTACCGGTAAGCTCTCCTACACGCAACTATACAGTAAGGAGCAAACGGGCTTTTATGCAACCTGGAAAACAAAAGGCATGTCGGGGATGGGAGCGTACATCCAAAACAATCCTTCCCTGGTTTTTGTAGTATTGGCTTTACTGTTTAACTGTGTCCGGCTAGCAGGGTTGTTCTGGTTTTTCAGAGACAGTAAGATTCATTGGATCGTGCGGTTGTTTGTATTTTCATTTGCAGCGTACTTTGCGGTGGCTGCGGGGCCTATTGCTAATACGAGGTATTTTTTGCCGGTGTCTTTAATTGTAATTGGTTGTGCTGTGCTTGGGTTTACGAACAGACGAAATAAAACTGCCGCAACCGCATGAGCACTTTTCAGAAATATGCCCCATTTTTTGCATCTGCGTTGCTGATGTGCATAGTGCTGTTTTTCATTTATCCGCATTACCAATATTATATTGACCCTGATGGCACCGCTTACTTAACCATATCTCAGCGTTATGCCAATGGTGATTATGCCAGGGCAATCAATGGCTACTGGAGCCCGTGGAGCTGCTGGCTTACGGCATTGCTTATAAAAGGAGGCTTGGCGGCTATACCTGCCTCGGTAGTAATTAATGCGCTGGGCGCTACAGGTTTTTTATTTATTTCGCAGTCGTTTTTTCTGAAGTTTGAAATTGTGAGGAAGCAGCAGTGGATGCTGAATGTAACGCTTGCGCTGTTTCTTTGTTTTGCCGTTTTTCACCAGTCTTTTGATGATTTGTGGGAATGTTTCTTTTTGCTATCCACCTTGAGGATAATGCTCTCGGTGGATTTTAAAAGCAAGCCTTTATTGTGGATTATTTGCGGATTTATTGGAACACTGGCTTACTTTGCAAAAGCCTATTCCTTCCCGTTCTTTATATTGAATACTATCGTTTGCACCTATTTTCTTTCAAAAGAAAACAAGCTGCAATGGATGAAAATTTCTTTGACCGCAATAATTGTAATGGTACTTTGTTCCATTCCCTGGATATGGGCGCTGCACAATAAATATGGCATATGGACGACCTCTACTTCCGGTTCATTAAACATGTCGTGGTACTTAGTGGGGCATCCATACTGGAAAGAAGGTATTGGCGCGTTGTTACCACCTGCCTACCCGGATAGCCCTTATTATTGGGAGGATCCGTGGTTTGTAAACGGAGTCACGCCGCACTTCTGGAATTCATGGCATCTGTTCGGGTTGCAGTTTTTACGAATTGGTCTGAATATCTGGAAATTTATTGTCAGCAGTTTGCAGTTGTCTGTTTTCTTTATTGTTATTGTGGGCCATGTAAAATGGAAATTATTCTGGAAGCGGGATGTCTCAGAATCAATTCAGAATCGCATGATCATGGTGTCTTTTTTTCTGTTTATACTTGGATATCTCCCGATTAATTTTGAGGCGCGTTATTTGTGGTATATGGTGCCGTTGGGAATGGTGATAGGAGGGTGCTATGAGCAAGGCATGAGGCAGAGTGGTTTGAAAAATATTGTGCCGTATCTATTCGCGGTAAGCTTTCTTATTTATCCGTTGTGGCAGATGGTGAAGATGTGGGATGAGGGGAAGCAGGAGTATGCAGTTGCATCCATGTTAAAGCAGCGCGGTATAAATGGATCGTTTATTAGTGATACACGCCCCGGAGGTCAGACGCAAAGAATAGCACGACTGGCGTATTTTTCTGGAAATGCTTTCTTTGTTAAACCAATTGTAGATTCACCTTGGAATGATGATCCGTCGAAATACCACGTCCGTTATTGGATTGTCACCGAACATACCGACGATCGTAAAGGCGAAACTGGACGCCGAACTCCCAATGATACCAACCGTCGGGCTTTTCCCTGTGTATTACACTTTAACGGATATTCGGATTTGGGGCTTACTAATTATGGTCGTGTATTGGTTTTTCGTATCGACAGCCTGATAAATCGAGAGAAGCAAGATTAGATAGTAGTTTTTTATCGTTTTGATTGCAGACTAGTGCCCTGTTTTTCGTCATTTATGTTTTATCTATTGATTATTATGAATACCTTTGCAGCCGAATTTTAAAAATAATCATTTATATGTCAAACAAAATACATGAACTGCTGGGCGATAAGGCAGAATATTATTTAGGCCATACCTGCAAGACAATTGACAAGTCTTCATTACACGTTCCCGGACCAGGGGCTGTTGACCATGTCTGGGCTCATTCAAACCGGAACATCCCGACTTTACAAAGTATCAGTGCCATTCATAATCATGGCCGTCTCTCGGGTACCGGTTATGTATCTATACTTCCTGTTGATCAGGGCATAGAGCATAGCGCCGGGGCATCATTCGCACCCAATCCTGAATTTTTTGATCCTGAAAATATTGTGAAGCTGGCAATGGAAGGCGGTTGCAATGCTGTTGCTTCTACCTATGGTGTTCTTGGTGCAGTTGCACGTAAATATGCACATAAGATTCCGTTCATTGTAAAGGTGAACCATAACGAATTCCTGACTTACCCAAACAAATTCGACCAGATCATGTTCGGCACCATTAAGGATGCCTGGAACCTTGGAGCTACCGCAGTGGGCGCTACCATCTATTATGGTTCTGACGAAAGCGCACGCCAGATAGTGGAAGTGGCCAAGGCTTTTGAATATGCACATGAATTAGGTATGGCCACTGTGCTGTGGTGCTACCTGCGCAATAGTGGTTTCAAAAAGGATGGTGTTGACTACCATGCATCAGCCGACCTTACCGGCCAGGCAAATCACCTCGGTGTAACTATTCAGGCAGATATCATCAAGCAGAAATTGCCAACCAACAATGGTGGTTATAACGCAATCAATTTCGGCAAGACGAGCAAGCTGGTTTATGAGAAACTAACTACCGACCATCCTATTGACCTTTGCCGTTACCAGGTGGCTAACTGCTACATGGGCCGCGTAGGGCTTATCAACTCAGGCGGAGAGTCGAAAGGCGCAACAGACCTGGCTGAAGCAGTAATGACTGCTGTGGTGAACAAGCGTGCAGGCGGTATGGGATTGATCAGTGGCCGTAAGGCATTCCAGAAACCAATGAACCAGGGTATTGAATTACTGAATACCATCCAGGATGTGTACCTGGATAAATCAATTACAGTAGCATAATAAAATAATTTTTGAATTTGGGTAGAGACGCAAGATTTTTGCGTCTCTATTTTATATCATGAACCCACCCTAATATTAAAGACATCCCCCCTACCCCCCTTCGGCCAACGCACAAAGCCTACGCTTAAGGGGGAATACGCCATCACATTCTTTAAGCAGCAAATCTTCATTAGTCAGATCTGATAGCGGAAAATATATTATCCATGCCTGTGGTCCTGCCATGGCCGGTCTTCATGTTTATCTTCGGTGGGCATTGTGCCTTTGAAATTTCTGATAGTATAGGTAAGCTGGAAGAGGAAGTATTGCCTGAGTACCTGGGTGGTATTGTTTTCAATATAAGTTTCTGTTACAGTGCGGCTGATACTCTTGTTCTGGTTGAGGATATCATATGCTGAGATGCGTGCTTCAAGCGCATTGTTTTTGAGGAATTTATAACCGAGGTATGCATTCCATAAATAAAAGTCCTGGTTGCCTGTGCTGCTGAAAGCGGTGTAATAATTCTCAGTGATATTGGTGTTGAGTACAAAGTGTTTCAGGAAAATATAGTTGATTTTGAATGAGGCAACATGGTTGTAATAGTTGTTGCTTGCCTGTGATTGAAGGGTATTACTGACAATGTTGTAACTGCCGTAATAAGATAGTGTGAAATCGAGATTCTCGCTGATGTTGCTGCTTAATACTATTCCTCCTGAGGGAATGTAATTGTTGGAGAAGTCGGTTTTGTCATCCACCTTGCCGGGCGTGCGGGTATAGTTGAATCCGCCACTCAGGTTAAGATTGCATTTGATGAATTTTACAGGGATACCATAGGTAATAAAAGTTCTTGTATTCAGGTACCCGTTCATGTTCATTGGTACAGTAAGCTGGCTGCCTTTGGGCACTGTGACAGTTTCGTGAGTTATAGTGTCTCTGTAAGAAGAGGTAGTATAAGTTGCGTTGCCAATGTAGTTGTTAATGTAATTTGCGTACACGTTTAAAAAGAACATTTTGGCTGATTTCTTTTGTGTGAGGCCGTACCTTATGAAAAGAGTATGTTCATAATCTTGCCTCAGATCCGGATTGCCGGTTTTAAGCAGCAGCGGATTGCTAATATCCACCAGGTCCTGGAGCTGGGTAACGGATGGGGCAACTGTGTTTGTCCGGTAATTTATACGCAGGTTTCTTCCGTCACTGAACCTGTAGTTGAACATAGCATTGGGAAGCACATCGCTGAAACTTTCATTTATGTTGAATGTATTAGGGTAGGTTCGCTCACCGCTTAGGGTTGCATACTGCACATTAGCTCCAACCGAGAAGTTCATTTTTTTGTCGCCTATGCGGTAGCTAAGACCGCCTTTCTGAGTAAGGTAGGTAGTGTTGTATTTATTAGAAAAAGTGTCGTTCAGGGTTAACGCCTGTGTAGCCGGATCAATGTCAAAAGTGGATTTGTCAGAGTAGCTATAAGAATAACTGGGGTTATAATTAAACATTAACTGCCCCTTCTTCCCGATCGGTTCCGTGTAAGTGACATTTGGAGAAACTGTATTGCCATTGGTTTTCAGTGTGTAACTCTGGTCGTAGTTCTGGTTTCTGGGCGCAGCGCCGATGGTTTCATAGTACTCATTCAGAGACTTGTATGTTCCATCGCTGGTTTTATCATTCAGGGACGCGCTGATATTAAGTGATATGGTTCGCCGCTGCTTCTTAAACTTATGCTGAATCAGCAGGTTGTTGCTGGAACTGTAGCCGTTGTTATTGGCGGTGCTGCTATTGGCCGTGGTACTTAAAATATTGCTTGAAAGTTGCGTAATCGCACTATCCCTTGCTGATGTGCTGCTGTTTGAATTGTTTTTTTGAAAACTAATGCCCGGCGTGAAGATAATGGAATTGAAAGAATCTATGGTGTATTCAAACCGCAGGTTGAACCTGTGGTTGTAATTGTTTGAAGTGGAATTATCGTACTCGTGATAAACATTTGTTGTGTCGTTCGATGTAAAATAGTTGCGCGTGAGGTCGGTGCTTGTAGTGTTTTTTGTGTTGTTAAAAAAATAGCTGCCGCTTACTTTTATCTTTTTGCCCCAGTTGTCGCTGTAGTTTATTCCTGCGGAATTGGTATTTGTAATGCCTCCCTGCTGACCAACGAGGAAGTTATTGGCGCCGCCGCCACCACCCTGGCCACCGCCGAAGTTTCCACGGCCGCCACTGCCACCGCCCCTGTTCGATCCACTGCCTGATGTTATTCCCAATAAATCCTGTGAACTGAAGTTTTGCTGGTTAATGTTATTAGACATCCCAAGAATGGAAATACGCTGGTCGCCGTTAAAAATATTCAGATTGCCCGCTGCTATGTACCTGTCATCGGTTCCGTACCCTGCATAAATTTTGCCGAATGTGCCTTCACTTTTTCCTTTTCTGGTGATGATGTTCATCGTTTTCTGAGAATTTCCGTCATCGAAACCTGTAAATGTGGATTGGTCGCTGAGTTTGTCAAAAATCTGGATCTTATCTATTATTTCGGAAGGCATGTTTTTGAGGGCAAGTGTGGGGTCGGTGCCGAAGAATGGCTTGCCATCTACGTACACCTGTTGTACCGCTTCGCCGTTAACTTTCACCCCTGTATTATCAGAGGTAACCCCCGGCATTTTAGTTACCAGGTCTTCTGCTGTTGCATCGGGATGAGTTTTGAAGGCATCTGCATGAAATTGGGTTGTGTCTCCAAGCTGCTCTCCCCGCACCTGTTTTCCTTCAACTGTTACCCCATTCAGTTCATTTGCTTTAGACTGCATAGACAAAGTGCCTGCGGCAACATTTTTATCCGCAACCGATATAAGTTTATTGATTGCTTTATAGCCCACATATTCGATGTGCAATAAATAACCGCCAGGACTAACACCATCTATCTGAAAATTACCGTCAACATCTGTTATTGTACCTGTTTTTACAGAAGTGTCACTGGTTTTAGAAAGAACAACTGTTACGTTTATCAAAGTTGATTTATCCTTTTCGTCAATAACGCGGCCTGAGATACTAAATGTTTGTGCTATACCATTAAAAGAAAAAATTAAAAGCAGGTATAAAAGCGCTGAGCGGAGCATCATTTTGGTGTGTTTAAGAAACAATTTAGACGGAAAAGTAATAAAAAGGTTTAAGTAGTAAATGGTTATTTTATGTCAATAGTAATCGGTTGATTGTTATTCCCTGTTTCGTTTGTAAAAAAAATGCTGCAATTGTTTTTTCCCTGAACTGAAATATCTTATCCAATTTGCTTATGACCAGGATTGGATGAAATATCGTGCCAAGCCATCCTAAAGGCAGGGCATACTTTGCTTTGTCAGTCATTATAACTCCTCCGTTCACTTCTGTAAACGTATAGGCATGCTCCCAAAGGCAAAGGGCCCTTTAAGTTGCTTGTCAATAAACCGATATGGGGCGTATACCTCTAAAATTATAAATGATGCATGGACAATAAAAATCAGGATATGCTGAAGGCGTTAACTAAATGCCATTACTTTAGGGGGGGCCAGATGTGCTCTCATTCTCTTTCACTCATAGAAACTAATGATTGGAAATAATATTTATCCCTAATGATAGTCTTTGCCTATTGAGTGCAAACATAGAAGGGGTCAGGGGTTTTCAGGTTATATTTGCACCCTATGAAGAACCTCGGTTCACTCAATAAATATTTTTTTAAGTACAAATGGCGGTTATTGCTGGGGTTATTATTTGTGGCTATTTCCAGCAAATTTGCAGTAATGCCGGGGAATGTGATCCAGGGAATGCTGGACCTGGTGCACAACATGGCTGTAGCAAAATCCGGCCATAACGAAATAATTGCGCTTGTATTTAAAGGTGGAATGATGCTACTGGGACTCGCGTTACTCCGCGGCTTTTTCATGTTCATGATGCGGCAAACAATTATCGTCATGTCGCGCCATATTGAGTACGACCAGAAGAATGAAATCTACAACCATTACCAGCGTCTGAATACAAGCTTCTATAAGTCTCACTTCACAGGCGACCTGATGAACCGTATATCGGAAGATGTATCCAGGGTGCGCATGTACACGGGGCCATCCATCATGTACTTTACTTCCGTTGTATTTCTTGTAGTGTTTTGCGTGGCTGATATGGTACGGGTAAATGTGATGCTCACTTGTTGTGTCCTTGCACCGTTGCCCCTGCTTGCTTTTTCTATTTACATGGTGAACAAAATCATTTTCAAAAAAAGCGGAAAGATACAAGCTCAGTTATCAGCCATTACTACTACCGCCCAGGAGTCTTATTCAGGTATCCGGGTTATCAAATCATTCGTGCAGGAAAAAAACATGCTGCGGTTCTTTGATACCAATTCGGAGCTCTACCGCAAAAGTTCCATCAACCTTTCATTGACAGAGGCAGTTTATTTCCCGTCCATGAACTTCTTTGTAGGTCTTAGTATGCTGTCCACAATTCTTATCGGTGGTTATTTTAAAATACACGGCGCTATTTCAATGGGAAATATCGCCCAGTTTGTCATTTACATCAACCTGCTTATGTTCCCGATATCGAGCATAGGCATGGTAGCAAGTATGACACAAAGGGCCGGAGCCTCACAAAAAAGAATAGACGAATTTCTCCATACCATTCCTGACATTGTATCACCACTAAACGCTAAACCCACAACCATAAAAGGCGGGGTTGCTTTTAATGATGTAACCTTTACCTACCCCCATACAGGTATTACCGCTGTTAAAAATTTCTCCTTCAAGGTTATGCCCGGCCAAAAAGTAGCTATAATAGGGAAGACCGGATCGGGGAAATCAACGCTTGCTCATCTGTTGCTGCGTATGTATGATACTTCTACCGGAGAATTAATGCTGGACGGCAAGAACATAAAGGAATTTGAACTCCACGATCTGCGCACACAAATAGCCTATGCCCCGCAGGAAGCCTATCTTTTCTCAGACACTATTTTTAACAACATAAAATTCGGCAGGGATGATGCAACCGAAACTGAGGTAATGGAAGCAGCGCGCATGGCAGATCTTGATAAAGACATTACTTCATTTGCCAAAGGCTATGAAACCATGATAGGCGAACGTGGTGTAATGCTCTCCGGTGGTCAGAAACAAAGAATGGTGCTTGCAAGGGCTATCCTTAAAAACAGCAGTATACTGGTAATGGATGAATGCCTGTCTGCGGTGGATACACAAACAGAAAAAACCATACTCGCCAATCTTCAGGATTACTTAATTGGTAAAACAATTTTCGTAATCACCCACCGCATCTTTACCAGCTGGACATTTGACAAGATTATCATCCTCGACCACGGCAGTATTGCCGAGCAGGGAACCCATGATGAGTTGATGGCATTGAATGGACGGTATGCCAAATTATACAGGCACCAGACAAGCTAGCTTCATTTTACCGAAGTTTTATTATTATCTTTAATTCCGACAGGGATTTATCCCTCTGCTCAAGTTGAATCATGAACCGTATTGTACAGATCATTTTGTTTTTAAGTATGCTCATCTTAACAGGGTGTCCGGTTTTTACTACAAACAGCATTGACAATGGGTCTTATGATGTCCCTGGCTACTTGGCAGGCAAATGGTATCAAGTGGATAAACAAGGCGGCAATGTTGACAAGTATGTAATTCGGCCACAGTCAAAAAAACAAAAGGGATTATTCCATTGGAATCGCATTTTATACAAGAATCAGGATACTAGTTTAGATCAAACAGCGATAATGTCTGAAATTGATGGAATGGTATTCGCAAATTTCAAATCATACGAAAACAAGCCGGACGATACGGCTGCGGTCGGAAATAGTGCGGACGATACAGTTGCTATAAGTTACGGCTACTATATTTACGAATTTAAAAAGGTATCTGACAAGGAATTTACTTTAACGGGCATTAAATCTGATCTGATAAAAAAGGACGCCTCATCGTCTGAAATACTTGATTTCCTGAAAAAGAATAAAAACGATCCGGACATTTTTGATTCCAACGAATTTTTCCGGTTCAAAAAAATGTGACCATAGTACCCTCTAAATAAACCTATTATCTTTCGCCGCTTTTATAGCATCTGCTTTGGAATGCACATCCAGCTTGTGGTAGATATTCTTGATGTGCGATTTTACGGTTTCAAGGTCTATGTATAATTCTTCGGCTATGCGCTTGCGGCTTTTGCCGGATGCTATCTGTTCCAGTATCTCGGTCTCACGGCGTGTGAGTGGTGTAGATTCGTTGCGCTTAAACGACGAGATCACCATCCGGGCTATGTGCGCGCTCATTGGACCGCCACCCTCCATCACTTCGTGTATGGCTGCAACAATTTTTTCGGGCGGCGTATTCTTTGTAAGATACCCCGAGGCGCCATTACCCAATGCACGGAAGATGAGCATCTCCTGTTCATACACGGTAAGGATAAGTATGTGGGTTTCAGGCAATATTTTTTTGAATTTTGGCAAAGCCTCAACACCCGAAATGCCG
Source organism: uncultured Bacteroidota bacterium (assembly GCA_903839875.1). Taxonomy (GTDB): domain Bacteria; phylum Bacteroidota; class Bacteroidia; order Chitinophagales; family Chitinophagaceae; genus Nemorincola. Next base: position 55,077 of record CAIMDZ010000071.1, on the reverse strand, counting down.
GGCAGTTCCACATCCAGCAATATTACATCGGGGTCGTCATTTGCTATTTTTTTCAGAGCGTCTTCGCACGACGGGTAAGCGCCCACGATCTTATACCCTGAAGTATTACCTATCAGGAAGGCATACCCCTCGCGGATGGTCTCATCATCTTCTATTATGGCTACACGTATATCAAGGTCCCGTTTCATAGAATTTGTATTTAAGTAAAGTTCCGCATTTTGTAGTTATGACGTATCACCTTTAAGGGGTTATTTTAGTGGGAATTGAACGCTTCCTATCAATACACGGTTCATCTTGACCCTTTTTTATCCATCTTTCAAATTCAACCTCATAATAATCAGTAACATCTACGGTGAAATGGGAGTCATCAGCTTTTGTAATTACCCCGATTTTTTTATGGTCTTTGTACACTGAATTGTCATCATCCAGGAACAAGACATACCCACTGTTAGCATTTCTATTCGTATCAAAAATAAAATCAACACCATCGAGTACTAAATGCGCCGTGGTTTCCCAATGATACTTCAGCAATATCTCTTTTTTCACGTTTGGACGCTTACACGACGCGGCAAACAAAATCAACACAAAAAATAAGACGTATCGGTTCATATTTCAGTTTCTGTTCTCACTGTCAGCAATCAGAGGCTTCCTTTGTTGTTGCCATTCGGCATTTTAAAGGTAAGGCTGATAATTGTCCCCTTATCCTTTCTTGAATCTATATAAATCCTGCCGCCTAATCTCCCTGCCCGGATATTCATATTATTGATCCCGTTCCCTTTCGTTATGGATTGCTGGTCAAAGCCAATACCATCATCCTTCAATACCAGTTGAATCACACCCTTCTTCTTCATACTTACCTCCAGCGTTACATTTCGTGCATGAGCATATTTCAGGCAATTATTAAGCGCCTCTTTAAAGATCATGATCAGGTTGCGGCTCATATCCATGGGCAGGCGGTAATTGCGCCACTTTTCATCTGTTCCGGTAAATGTGAAATTCACCTCTGTGTCCTGGAACAGATCGGCGCCAAAGTCGCGTATTCTGTGCAGTATCTCATACAGATTATCATTCGATGGTTTTAGTGACCAGAGGATGTCCCTGGTGCCACTATATAGCTGGGAAGAATTGTCTTCAATCTGCCCCAATATTCTCAGGGAATCAGGGTTCAGGGGTATCTTATTCTTCAGCACATTGGTCAGCACATTGATACGGGTAAGCCTGTTGCCAATCTCGTCATGAAAGTCCTCAGCAGTACGCAGGCGTATCTTTGCCTGCTCTTCCGATCGTAATTTGGCCAGCAACCGTTGCCGTCTTTGCTTTCTGCTGTTTACAATATACTGTAATAATATCCCTGTCAAAATGCAGGCTAATAATACAGACAAACGGAACCACCCGGTTTTCTCGAAAGGGGTAATTATTTCAAAATCATAGGTTAGTTCAGAAAGGCTTTGCTGGTCTGCTCCCTGGCATTGCACATGAAATACATACTTGCCCGGCGGAAGCGCCGAATAGGTTACAGAATTTGTGGCCGACCAGTCAGACCATGGCGTTTCAAGGCCTTCCATGCGGTAGCGGTATAAAACCTGCTGCAAACCACTAAGAGTTATAGCCTGGAAGGTAAATGCTATATTGTTCTTTTTAAAAGGCAGGCGTAAGTGATAGGGAATACCATACCAGTTATCAGTACTGTCGAAATAACTATTGTCTATCGTGTTCTCCCCTGAAAGTTTCACAGATTGCAGTACAATATTTGGCGGCCCGGCCTTTAAGGTGTTGGAAAATGGCTGATAGTGCAGTGCTCCGTTCGTGGTACCAAACCAGATGCTGCTGTCAGGAAGTTTTAATACCGAATTGATATTGCTTTCCATTCCTGTTATTCCCTGCGCTTTCCCATAGAATGTTACTACCGGTTCATTGCTGGCTGCCATCCTTATCTTATGAATCCCGAATCCGGTACCTACCCAGATATTCCCGTCATAGTCAGCAACTATATTGTACACGAAATCAGAACGAAGGCCGTTACTTTTATTAATCACAAATGTTTTTTGCGAATCAAGGTTATACCTGATCACTCCATTATCACTGCTGCCCATCCACACATCGCGGTCTTTTAACAGGAAACATTTGATCGAGTAACTGTCAACAACCGTATTGGTTTTAAAATCCGAAATATTACCGGATGAATAAAGCATCAATCCATTCCCGGTGGCAATAAGAATACTATCGTGGCCAATTGCAAGAAACGAAACAACAGGCACATTATTAACCCCTATGGTTTTAAAACTATCCTGCTCATGCAGCATCACACCATTTGCGAAGCCTATCCATAATCTGTTCCAGGGGTCTTCGTAAATGCTGTGAATATAATTGGAAGGGAAACCCCTTTCAGGCGCCAGGTATTGATGGAATAAGCCATTTGCATAAGACCATAAACCGCGCCCATGTGTGCCAATCCATAAGGTAGCGTTCTGCATGTAACAAAGTGAGGTAACAGATGGAGCAGGCTTAGCACCGAACTCAAATGGGTTCACTTTACCATCCTTAAAAATATACAGGCCCGCATCGTAAGTGCCGAGGAAAAGGGAATCGCGCTTATTACTTGTTATAGCCATTACCTGCGCGCTGGGCAGGCCCATTGTTTCGTCAAGCCCCGTAAACTGCGTACCTGAAAACCTGAATATGCCCTGTCCGTCAGATGCCATCCACACATTCCCTTCGGCATCTGTAAGCAGGTCGAAGAAATTATTGTTGCTTAATCCGTTATGTTTATTATAGTACTGTACAACGTTTCCAGTCATCTTTATGACACCGGCATTGGTACCCAGCCATATTGATCCCGCCTTGTCCTGGGTTATGGAAGTTATAGAAGGCTTTGCAACAACTGTATCTGCAGATAAAGGGTAATTAACGATATGCTCATGTTTAATTTTATACAATCCGGAGTTAGTTCCAACCCATATTATCCCATCCCTGTCCCTGAATATTTTATTTACATCCGGTGGGTTTTGTTCAGGTGGCAAAACAAAATGTAAAGTATCCACCTTGCTATTATACTGGTGATATATTACATGTTCTTTTGCAATCCATATATCTCCATGTCCCGCCAATATGGAAAATACAAATCCGGCCGGGCCTGGCGTAACAAAATATTTTATCTTCCCTCCGGTAATAAAATAAATATCGCCAGCCACCCGCCACCATGTTGTATCATTCACTATTTGTATCTGCTGCGAATTATTTAGCACATGCGTTGTCTGCACCTGGCGGGGATAATGAAAAAAAGTTTTTCCGTTATACCGCGATATAGTTGTCTGGGTGCCTATCCATATATTGTTGCCTGAATCAACAGCCAATGACCAGATAGCATTACTTTGTAAACCATTGCGAATAGTATAGCTGGTGAAATTCTTACCGTCATACCTCGAAAGGCCACCAAGAGTCCCTACCCACAAATTGCCGGTCCTGTCTTGTGCCATACAGGTAGCCTGCGATTGTATCAGCCCGTCGTCTACACTAAGATTATGAAATGGATACCGTTGTGCAAAGGAAGGCAGGGCAATAAAAGTAAATAGTGCTATTATTGCGAACGTCCTTCTATTACTAACCTGTATGCGCAAGATGCTTCCCATAATTCACTGTGAAATTAACACATATGACGGTTTATTTTAGACAACCGGATTAATATTTCTGTCAGCATATTGCAAATCACCCATTATGGGTGAATATGCCTTGCCATATCAAAAAAATGATGCAGGGCGGGGTAAATCCGGCCTTTCGGAAAAAACAGCCACTGCAAGCATAATGGCGCGCAAAAGATGAGAAAAAGCTATTACGGGTAAGGAGTACAGCCTATATCAAACGAACCTGTATCTGTACCACAAAAGCCCCGGAAGAAATGTGCTACCTCTCCGGGGCAATTTTTTATAACACAAATAGTCCCGCAAACAGGGGACTATTTATTTTGCAATAAAGAATATTGCTTAAGGAACGATGACAAAATAACTTCGCAATATGGTGGAACTTATTTTGTCAACGTTCCTAAGAACTTTTCTTGGCTGGTTCTGTTTTTGCAGGAGTGCTTTCTTTGCTCTCTTTGCTGCATTCGTGTTTGCAATTTTTCTTGTCTTTGCAACAAGCAGAAGATTTAGTGCAATGCTCGCCTTTCTTCTTGCAGCATGATTTTTCCTGTGCAAATGCACCACCGGTCAACATCATAGCTACAGCTAACAATAACGTGAGTTTTTTCATTTTTTAGCAATTTTAGAATGCGAAGATACGGAATTTATACAATTATAGTATAAATAAACTAATGTTAATATTTTATTTGAATATGAGTGTTACTAACATGCGTTATCAACCATGTATGTCGCGGGAGTTTGCAGGTCAACAATGTAAAGATCAAATTAGCCCAATAAAAAAACTTCAGTTGAGATTAAAATAAACAGCTCAATAGTAGGTTTCCCTTTAGGGGTTCAGGGGTTTGGGGTGAATTCAGCAATCACCGTCACCCCACCCTTTACGCTATCCCCTATGCTCACATCTACTTGAGTTCCCAAGGGTAAAAACAAGTCCACACGCGACCCGAAGCGGATGAAACCAAACTCTTCATTCTGCTTTACTATGTCATTTTCCTGTACATAAAATTTGATTCTCCTGGCCATAGCGCCCGCTATCTGGCGCAGCAAAATATCACCTCTGTCATTGCCTATCACCAGTGTAGTGCGTTCATTCTCGGTCGAAGATTTCGGGTGCCATGCCACAAGGTACTTGCCTTTATGGTATTTCATGTATTTGATAACACCACTTACCGGGTTACGGTTCACATGCACATTTACCGGCGACATAAATATGGAAACCTGCAGGCGGTTAGCCTTAAAATATTCAGGCTCATAGGTTTCTTCAATAACAACTACTTTCCCATCAGCCGGTGCTATTATTTTGTTCTCTCCATGCACAAAATTCCTCGATGGTATTCTGAAGAAAGCCACCACCCATGCCCATACCAGGAAAAGCAGGAAAGTAATGACCGCCTGCAGCCAGAATAATGAATTCGGAATAAAACGTACCAGCAGCCACGCCAAACCTATCCAGATGATGGTTGCTGCTATTATGTAACGGTATCCTTCACGGTGTATGCGCATAGTAAGAATATTGGACAGTAAAGGTAATTAAAAATAAAGGTGCTTATAATGATATTAGACCGGCATAAAATAAATAACGTATGCAAAAGCAAAAGGGGTTGCTATCAGCAACGAATCAAACCTGTCAAGTGCGCCACCATGGCCAGGCATAAGCGCGCCGGAGTCTTTCACCTCAGCCATTCGTTTCAGCTTCGATTCCATCAGGTCGCCCATAGTACCTGCCACCGTTGCGCACAAAGCCAGTATGGCCCAGTCGGCTATTCTGAAAATATGTGAAAAATGGCCGAATAAAACAGCAGCAATAATGGTAACCAGGGCTCCGCCCAAGGTACCTTCCCACGTTTTTTTAGGAGAAATGGCTGAAAATTGTGTTTTACCGAAAAATGATCCTACCAGGTAGGCCATAGTATCGTTCGACCAGATCAGGCAGATCAGTGCAAGCGGAAAAATAAAAGAATGCAGCCTCATGAATAATAACATGATCATGGGTAAGGTGATATACAGCAGTCCACCCAAAGCCTGAAGCACAGCAAAAAGCGATATCCTTTTTGACATGATACTTACCAGCAGCAGCAATACCGGTATGAGCGGCAGCGCCGTCCAGAAAATATAGGTGAATTCCATAAAAGCTTCTTTCCTGTAGCATGGAATAATGATGATCAGGCTGGTAACCTGCACCACATTCGGCAACCATTCCGGCCAGTAAGTATCCGGCTCCATTTTTTGAAGCAGGATGAAGTACTCCCGCAGGCACAGGATGTTAATAAGACAGATGAGTATTACAAATGCCCGGTCGTGCCACAGCAGCCCGGTAAGCATAACAGCCACAAAAACAACGGAACTGGCAAGGCGGGTAAAAAATACTGGTACGTTTAGTGGCATTGAAATCAATTTAAAGATACGTTTTTTAACCCTTGCTCATAAAATCCCATTCCTCATCCTTTTTTTCCTCCGGCGGAAAATCATCTGTCCAGTTTTCGGGTAGCGGGGTCTTGTTTTTTAACAACAGGTAAAATGAACCACTGAAAAGTGCCGCACCTATTATTACAAAATAAAAGGGCATGGCATTGTTATCCAAAAATGATTTAACAGTTGCGTTCGTATTGTTCATATACGTCAGGATTACCTGGAAACCATTAAAAAACATATGGGCCAGAATACTGCACAACAGCGAACCGGTGAGGTAATAGATAACAGCAAGAAGCACCCCGGCAAGGAAAATAGACAAATATCCATAAATATTTGTATGGGAGTAGGAGAAAATAACAGCGGTAAATACAATGGGAAGCAACATATTCCTGCTACGTTTTTTAGCAAACCGCATCAGTACTCCCCTGAAAAACATTTCTTCTCCTATGGCCGGTATTATGGCAATCACAATAAACGCCCTGATAAATGCCGCAAAAGAAGGCATTATCAGGTAGGCATTCATCATATGGTCATTTGCAGCCTGTTCTTTCCTTACTGCTGCACCAAAATTAATATGGCTGATCAAACCTTCTATCAGTTGTAATACAGGCATTGCCCCCAGCATGATCAATATTACCAGAACCAATTGTACAGGCTTACCCGCGGGTTTTAAACCCAGGTATTCTGCTGGTTTTGGATGCGTGAGATAAGCAAAAAGGAAGGCAGGGATCAGAAAAACAAATAAACTCCCAAACCCCTGCACCATTACGGCAGTATTTATAAGTGTAACCGGGCTTAGTTCATTTATATCGAGCAATTGCTCATAATAATACCCTGTAAATTTCGGAAGGAGCGTTAATGCCATAAAGCCTGCGAATAGCATCATGGAAAAGATCAACAGCAGAAACAGTATTAATTGCAAACCCCATGGATATGAACGGAAATACTTCATTTTTTAGCGAAAATTAACTGCAAAGGTAACTGCGAATGGCTTATCTTCGGCTAAGTTGCCAATTCTTCTACCACAACTCCTTCCTGAACGTATTAAAAACCGAAACAATTCTCACCGAATTCATAGCGATTTCAATTTCGTAATGAATAAGATAAGGGAAAACACTTACCACTGCGCATCTTATATCTTCATACCTGACAGCAGCGTAAAAGGGATTTTTTTTGATGGAATTCAGTGTCTTATGAACTTCGTTTGCAAATCTTTTTCCCAGGCCCGCCTTTTGTTCATTATAATAGGCGACCGTTTCTTCGATATCCAGCAACGCTCTATCAGAAAAAATGATCTTGTATTTTTTCATCCGAAATTTTTTGTCTTTCCAATTGCCGGATGGAACTCCCATCAACATCATTAACTTATTCTACAGCGGGATTTTCATTCCTCTGTGTGCAAATTTTCGACTTTAGCATGGTCGTTTCATTTTCCCATTTGCTTTATTCTTTTCATCGCTGTGTCCCAGTCAACCCCGCTTTCAGGGTTTTCTTTCAGGGCCTGCAACCGCGACAAAACCTCTTTTTTTTGCCATTCAGGTATCTCGTTATCGTCTGCCTCTAATAATTCCACAGCATCCATTTTTTCAAGATCTTCGATTACTGCCGTTGCATAATCTTTTTTAACACGTATAAAATAATATCCGTTCATATCCGATTTTCCTATACCCGAAGTTACGAAACCAATTTTACATTTTGTCACAGTCAGCCTAAGCAAAGGAATAAAATCAATTTATTTGCACCTGAAGTAAATTTCATCCCATTAACTTTATTTAACCCCATTTCCCACTCCAAAACGCCACCTTGGCCCAATATTTGCAACTGAAAAGTAAATCTTTGTACTCACACAGATGGTTTTTATACCAGTTTTTAGGAGGACGTTACTATTTTATTTAATTTTGTAAGTTATTATATAGTGGGAATGGAAGAAATAGCTGCAGGGCCGCTGCTTAGCCAGATAAATACACCGGTTGACTTGAAAAAGCTGAATAAGAACCAGCTTGGCCAGGTTTGTAATGAGTTGAGGCAGTTTATTATTGATTGCGTTAGCGTGCATGGCGGCCATTTCGGGGCCAGCCTCGGTGTTGTAGAACTTACCGTGGCCCTGCATTACGTTTTCAATACCCCGGACGACCAACTCGTTTGGGACGTAGGTCACCAGGCTTACGGTCACAAAATCCTTACCGGTCGCCGGAGTGTTTTTCATACCAACCGTAAATATGGCGGCATCAGCGGATTCCCAAAGAGAAGCGAGAGCCCTTATGATGCATTCGGGGTTGGGCACTCGTCCACATCTATTTCTGCCGCGCTTGGTATGGCCGTTGCCTCAAAATATAAAGGCGAAACCTACCGCCGGCACATAGCCGTAATAGGCGATGGGGCCATGACGGCAGGCCTTCCGTTCGAAGCGCTGAATCATGCAGGAGTAAGCGGCGCTAATATCCTCATTATCCTTAACGATAATAACATGTCAATAGACCCTAATGTAGGAGCCCTTAAAGAATACCTTACCGATATTACTACTTCTCATACTTACAACAGATTCCGTGACGATGTCTGGAAGCTGCTGGGTAAATTACCGAGCAAAGACTTCCAGAGACTGGCCTCTAAAATAGAAGCCGGATTAAAAGGTGTTGTTTCCAAAAGCAGCAACCTCTTCGAGGCGCTCGGACTCCGTTACTTTGGTCCTATTGACGGACACAATGTGCTTAAACTTGCCGAAACCTTAAAAGGACTTAATGACATTCCCGGCCCTAAACTGCTGCATATAAAAACAGTAAAAGGTAAGGGCTACGAACTTGCGGAGCAAGACCAGACCCTGTGGCACGCCCCGGGCACCTTTGATAAGATCACAGGCAAGATCAATAAAAAGATAATAACCATACCCGAGCCACCCAAATACCAGGACGTTTTCGGGCATACCATAGTGGAATTGGCCAACGCTAACCCGCTTATTATGGGCATTACGCCTGCTATGCCCTCCGGCTGCTCCCTCAAGTTTATGATGGATGCTATGCCGGACAGGGCCATTGATGTTGGTATAGCCGAGCAACATGCCGTAACACTCAGCGCAGGCATGGCTACACAGGGCTTAAAGGTATTTTGCAACATCTACAGCACATTCATGCAGCGCGCCTACGATATGGTAATACATGATGTAGCAATTCAAAAACTGCCTGTCATCTTCTGCCTTGACCGTGCAGGCCTTGTTGGCGATGATGGCCCCACACACCATGGGGCTTATGATATTGCCTATATGCGTTGTATCCCCAACATGATCGTTTCCGCACCCATGAACGAGCAGGAACTGCGCAACCTCATGTACACAGCCCAATTGCCGGAAACAACAAACCCCTTCGTAATACGTTACCCCCGCGGACAAGGTGTGATGCCGCAATGGCGCACCCCGTTTGAGAAAATTGAAACAGGCACCGGCCGCAAAATTTGCGACGGCCAGGAAGTAGCCATACTCACTATAGGCCACCCAGGCAACTTTGCCGTAGCCGCATGCAAATCCCTCGCTACCGAGGACCTCTACCCCGCCCATTACGACATGCGTTTTGTAAAACCGCTTGACGAAGTAATGCTCCACGAATTAATGCAACGCTATAACAAGATCGTGACAGTGGAAGATGGCACAGTAGTTGGTGGTTTTGGCAGCGCCATACTCGAATTCATGGCACAACACAACTACACCCCCGAAATTAAAATCCTCGGCATTCCCGACCGCATAGTTGAGCACGGCAAGCCCGAAGAACTACACCGCGAATGTGGCTACGATGCCAAAGCCATTGCTGACGCAGTAAGGGAAATGGCTGGAGTGAAGGTGGGGAGTATAGTGTAGGAGTTTAATTGACCCTAAACTGTGAAAACGCAAAAATTTGTTGTATCTTACTTTTATTTATTATGGACCATTTACTTCCGGATTACACTAGCCAAGGATTTGCAGAAACAATGGGTCCAAACCTGAAATCATTAGTTGAGACTCAACTCCTTGCTGATTTGGCGCATTATGGTATCGCTGTAAAAGGTTTAAAATTCGATTGGTCACAAAGTTGCATTGAAGGTGAGTGTACTGATTACCTGGATGGATCATTAGATCAATTCTCTGGTATAGCAGTTTATGACCAAAACGACCAACTTTATGCTGAAGGTTGGTTGAAATTCATACACGAAGGCGATTTCTTCATTGTTTTTTGGGATTCCGTTTCCTGCGGTAAGATTTTCGAAAAAGACTTCGGGATTCCTCAGCACGTATGGGATCAAATTCCAGACAGAATAAAATGGCAATTCGAGAAGGAAAAAATGAAAATCTAGAAAAAATGCCTTCTCCGCAACGTATGTTTTTCAGAGACTTGGCTGCACCAAAGTACAAAAGCTCGTATTCCCTTCGTTTCCTAAATCCCATCAGGCGTACTATAACCAAAGCCTCATCATTTTTTCATCTTGTACTTTCTCACAAAGGTCTTATCCATTCGTTCTCCGGGCTTCAATAATTGCGATATAAGAAAGGTCACTGCTTCTAATCTTTTACTCACTGGCTGCTGCAACCAATATTCCAGATCACAATCATCGTCGTCAGCTTCTTTTAAAGGTACCTTTCTTACCACGCGTATTATTTTCCTTTCCGGCATAAGAATAATTTTGCATTAAAGTACATTCCCTCATTTTCACATTCCCAACGCCACCACCTTCTGTGGCTCCCTCGACTTCCATTTTACGATTTCTAACTGACAGAAAGTTACGAAACTACACGCAAATTAAGTATAATAAATTTAATTATTTATTTGTATTCATAAAGTCAAACTTTAGAAATTATAAAGGATGACTTTATTTTTGCAAAATTTAAAAACAATACATAAAGACAGGCTCCATAAAGTAAGCCTGGTGGAAATACTGAATGATGTAAGGCAGCGCTAAAACAAAACCCGCCCAAAGGGCGGGTCTGCATTATCTTGAATCATTTTCAAATTTTCAAATTCACCAATTTCCACATTCACTATGCATATGCCTCCGTAGGCTCACATGTACAAATCAGGTTCCTGTCGCCATGCGTATTATTCACGCGCGATACACTGGGCCAGAATTTGTTGTGCTGTACCCATGGCAACGGGAAGGCTGCATGCTGGCGACTATATACATGATCCCACGCATCAGCAGTTATTACCGCCTGTGTATGTGGTGCATGCTTCAGCATATTATCTGTTTTGTGTGCCTTGCCTGTTTCTATATCCTGTATTTCTTTGCGGATGCTCAGCAATGCATCACAAAAACGGTCCAGTTCAGCCTTGCCTTCACTTTCTGTTGGCTCTATCATTATGGTGCCTGCAACCGGGAAACTCATAGTAGGTGCATGGAAGCCATAATCTATCAGGCGCTTTGCTACATCTTCTGCTTCTATCTCTGCGGTCTTTTTGAAAGGACGCAAATCAACAATAAACTCATGGGCACAGGTACCACCGGGACCGGTATATAATATCTCAAAATCCTTCGCCAGGCGCGCACGCATGTAGTTGGCATTCAGAATGGCGTACTCAGTTGCCATGCGCACACCCTTAGATCCCAGCATCCTTATGTAAGCATATGAAATAAGCAGTATGCTCGCAGAGCCATAAGGAGCCGCAGATACGGCATGCCCTTCACCCTGGGTGAGGCTTACATGACCTGGCAAGTAAGGCGCCAGGTGCTTTTTCACACATATTGGTCCAACGCCGGGGCCACCGCCACCGTGTGGTATCGCAAATGTTTTATGCAGGTTCAGATGACAAACATCCGCGCCTATCAGGCCAGGAGCTGTAAGCCCTACCTGTGCGTTCATATTGGCGCCATCCATGTATACCTGTCCGCCGTGCTCATGCACTATCTGAGTTATTTCTTTTATTGACTCTTCAAAAATTCCGTAGGTAGATGGATAAGTGATCATAATACCAGCCAGGTTTTTGGCATGGTGCACAGCCTTAGCTTTGAGGTCTTCCACATCCACGTACCCGTTTTCCAGGGCTTTTACCACCACCACATTATAACCTGCCATTACCGCGCTGGCAGGATTGGTGCCATGGGCAGATATTGGTATCAGTATTACATTCCTGTGTCCTTCACTGCGGCTTTCATGATACCTGCGAATGGCAAGCAGACCGGCATATTCACCGTTTGCGCCGCTGTTTGGCTGCAGGCTGCAGGCATCGAAACCTGTAATCTCGCACAGGTAAGCGCTTAGTTCCTTCACAATCTGCAGATAACCTTCAGTTTGATTTTGCGGCATGAACGGATGCATTTTACTCCAGTGCGCCCAACTCACCGGTATCATTTCAGATGCAGCATTCAGTTTCATCGTACAGCTACCTAAGGAGATCATGCTTTGATTCAGGCTCAGGTCTTTATTCTCCAGCATTTTCAAAAAGCGCATCATCTGTGTTTCGCTATGATGGCTGTTGAACACCTGTTGCGTTAAAAAAGCGCTGGTACGTGTAAGCGATGTAGGAATATGTGTCAGGGCAATGTGTTCATCAATATTGAATCCTGCTGCCTCCCCTGCTTTTGTGAATACACTGATAATATCCAGGAGATCGCGCGTGGTGGTAGTTTCATCTATTGAAATACCAACCATATTACCCGCATGGTAGAAGAAATTAATTTCTTTTTCTTCCGCTGCTTTACGCACAGCAGCTACATCATCAACCACAACGGTGATCGTATCAAAATACTGATTGCTGTGCAGCTTCAATCCGCCTTCAGTAAGCGCATTACCCAGGGCCTGTGCGAGGGCGGCTACACGCTTGGCTATATTCTTCAACCCCGATGGGCCATGGTATATGGCATACATAGCCGCCATATTAGCCAGCAGCGCCTGCGCGGTACAAATATTCGAAGTTGCTTTTTCTCTTTTAATGTGTTGCTCCCGGGTACCCAGCGCCATGCGCAGTGCACGATTGCCATATGCATCAATACTGATACCAATTATGCGGCCGGGAATACTTCTTTTAAATTCATCCTTTGTAGCAAAGAACGCAGCATGCGGGCCGCCAAAACCCAAAGGCACTCCGAAACGCTGTGCACTGCCTATAGCTGCATCAGCCCCTAATTCACCCGGAGGGGTCAGCAGCGTTAGCGCCAGCAGGTCGGTAGCCATTACTACAAAGCCACCTGCCTCATGCATAGCTGCTATAAAACCGCGATGGTCTTCCACGTTGCCTTTACAATCCGGGTACTGGATCAGCGCTCCAAAATAGGTTGTATCAATATCTGCAATGCGGTAGTCACCAAATACCACTTCAATACCATGTGGTTTGGCACGGGTGAGTATCACATCTTTTGTTTGTGCAAACACATCATGATCCACAAAAAACTTCGGACGGGCAGGATGATGCGCGTCCTTATTCACGGTGTGAAAAAACATGTTCATCGCTTCAGCCGCGGCAGTAGCCTCATCCAGCAATGATGCATTTGTAATTGGCATCGCCGTTAGGTCGCTTACCATAGTCTGGAAGTTTAGCAGGCTCTCCAATCGTCCCTGGCTGATCTCGGCCTGGTAAGGAGTGTACTGCGTATACCATCCGGGATTTTCAAACACGTTCCTCAATATTACACTTGGCGTGTGGGTATCATAATAACCCTGGCCAATATAATTTTTACTCAGTTTATTTTTCAGTGAAACCTCCTTAACCTCAGCCAGGAATTCAGCCTCGCTCTGCGCTTCAGGTATGTGCAGTTTATGGTCCATACGAATAGATTGCGGCACCGTGCGCGCAATCAGGTCTTCCATGCTGTCCACACCTATGGTTTTCAGCATTTCTTTAGTGTCCGCTTCGTTTGGCCCTATGTGGCGGCCAATGAATTCCTCGCTTTGAATGGAAAATAAATTCATAATCTTAAGTAGAAAGTATTTAAAAGTATTTGGAAGAATGAATTAACTATTTAAAAACAGGGCGCAAAGATAATTTAATTGCCGGAAATGGATGTATGACAATTGTCATGTTTAACATATAGCATATATATCCGCGCCCGATGTTATATTTTTTTTATGCACTTAGCTGGGTTGCTACTACCGTGTCCCCAACTTTTCGTTGGTGGATTAAGCCTCGTTCCTAATACGGTACAAACATTTCCTTGTCCAGAAAAACGTTCTCACCCACCATTTTTAGTCGCTTTGTATGTTCGTTTGGCTCCGAGAACAACAGGCAGGCTCTTACCCATTTATCAGTAGGTATGGGGCGGGCTTTGATATCATCTCTGTTATCGCCCAGCGCCACGAACATCCCTCCCTTAAATATTTTAATGGCTTCCGGATGGGCCCTTACTACCAGTGGCAATATCTGCCGCCACAACGCATCGTAAGGGAAATACCAATAACCGCTGTAGGCCACATCTCCCGGTGAAGTATGGTTATACAATTCCAAAGCCGGTACCGAATAAGAGAACGTGGACACCCATTGGTCAGTAACAAATCTGCCCTTAATCAGCACTGTTTCGCAAAACAGGCTTTCAATTTTTTTATTGTGCCGGTTTTGGTTAATAACCGTTATTGTCATGTGGTCAAACTCACTGGCATTAGCCAGCTTCTGCGAAAGTTCAAATATCGTTTGCAAATCGCTTTTGTTTTGCTCATAGAACTTCAGCCTGTTTGCTTCAGATATCTTAAATAGTTCGAACCGGGATGTAGTGCAACCCGTAATAAATATAATTAGCGCAAGCGTGCACCACCTGCCTGATCTTAATGCCGGCATATATTCCTAATTGCTTTTTATGTATTAAAGGTATCTACAATAGTAAAGATCATTTGTTAAAAAAATAACTTGTGGGCCCCGTTCAACTTGTGCCTTTCACCGCACACTCCACCTTTCCAAAATCATCCCTACCTTTACGCCCAAAATTAAAAAACATAAATGAAAGCCACACTAAACACCAGCATGGGCGATATAGTTATCGAACTATCCGCCGAAACTCCAAACACGGTTGCCAACTTCGTCAAACTGGCCAAAGAAGGATTTTACAACGGGGTTAAATTCCACCGGGTTATTAAAAACTTTATGATACAGGGTGGTGATCCGCTCACAAAAGATGATGCAAAAATGTCCTACTGGGGTACCGGCGGACCAGGTTACAAATTCGACGACGAAATAAAGCCGACCAACAGTAACCGTGAAGGTTCAATCTCTATGGCCAACGCCGGCAGAAATACCAACGGAAGCCAGTTCTTCATCAACCTACGTGACAATAATTTCCTCGACCCTAAACATACCGTTTTCGGTCAGGTGGTTTCAGGTATGGAAGTAGCCAGGGCGATTGAAGCTGTACCTACCGCATCCGGCGACCGCCCGCTGGAACATGTGGTGATCAATGGAGTTACGGTTACCGAATAGTTTTTATAAATACATTGTGGCTACTTTTCGATAATCTGCCTTTGGTGTAGAAACCCTGAATCTCAAACAAAGATCAAATTCCCCGGCTCCCCTATAAAAAAGGAGATCCGGGGAATAAAGGGAACTTATTGTCTTACAATTATCTGACCATTTCTATTTGCCACGGTTATCACCATGGTCATCTTTGCGTTGGTCCTGCTGACGCCCTTTATCCTGTCCGTGTCCACGGTTATCCTGGCGTTGTTCTTGCTGGCGTCCACGGTCCTGACCCGGTCCACGGTTATCCTGGTGTTGTTCCTGCTGACGTCCGCGGTCCTGACCCGGTCCACGGTTATCCTGGCGTTGTTCCTGCTGACGGCCTCTGTCTTGTCCTGGCCCACGGTTATCGTTGCGTTGTTCCGGCTGATGTCCTTTGTCCTGCCCGCGTCCACGGTCATCATGGCCGTAGCCACCTCTGTTCTCCCCATTAGCATGCCAGTTATTATGCTGTGGATGGTTAGGGTTTTCCCAATATTTCTGATCACGGCTATTTCTGATCGGCTGCTGATCATGATGGCCACGGTACCTGTAATACTGTTTCTGATACCTGTCGTTATGCATCCAAGGTGTTGATTCATTGATTACTACTTTATGCGCACGGTACAGATCAAAATTCCGATACCTCGGTGGTAATTCGCGCATGGTCACCCAGCTTCCGTTGTCGTAGTACACATAGTACTGATTATTGACATCGTAATAGGCGTCTATATCCGGTATGTAATAATATTCAGCATAATCATAGCCAACCGGCCCCCATACAGGTTGCACCCCGATATTGAACCGGACTCTGATCTGGGCCTGCGTATTATTGCTGAAACAGGCAGCGCCGATGCCGAGCATCAAGATAACAAAGAATCTAATATTCATTTTATTGCTTTTCATAAACAGGTACTACAACAAAAACGTGCCAGCAAGTCGCAAGTTGTGAATCGGGTGCGTGTGGTTTGCATTTTATATGAATTTTAATTAATTCATTATTTATTAATTGTCAACTGCAATGATCTATATCAACCCAATGATTGCTTTGTGTCATTCTGACAGGATGGGTACGTATCTACTTTGCATTCGAACAATAGTCGGATCCTATGATCTGATTAGTGTTTAAAATGGGCAGGGGGGAATCTTCGTGAAACCCCTCTTTTTTTTGAGTCGAAAGTCCCGTACGGTTTTTAGTAGGAAGTAGCAACTTTGCCCTCCAATTTAAACATATTACTAATATAAAATTCAATATGGGTTAACAATGCTGAACGATTTCATTTCCAGTTGCTGAACGATTTCTTCCATAACGCGAATAACGAGGTTTAAATGAATTAAGGTCTGCACGGGATCCTTGCCCGAAGTGTTCAGGTCCTCAATCCACAGTATCTCTTTTTCAATCAACACAATATTCATTGATTGTATTGTTGGCTTGATACGGTGTGCTAACCCTGATAATTTCTGCCAGTCGCTCACATTATATGCCTGTTTCATTTGCTGCAATGCATCCGGAACTATGTTCACAAAAATTCGCATCATTTTTTCAATAAAGTCTTCGTTTCCGTTTGCCATCGCCATTAGGTTACCGAGGTCAAACAGGCTTTCGTTTTCAGTCCGTACTGGTTTTGGTTCAGCGGCAGGCAATGCAACAAAGTTGGCGGCACCCCCAAGCCATTTTGCCACAAGTGTTATTAACTTCAGCTCATCAAAGGGTTTTGAAACAAAATCATTCATGCCTGCGTCAATGCAACGGTCTTCCTCCTTTTTGAATGCATTGGCTGTTAAAGCAATTATCGGAACCTCCTGATCCACATATTTCCGGATGTATCTCGTCGTTTCGATACCATCTTTCACAGGCATCTGAACGTCCATAAGTATCAGGTCAAACCGGTCGGCTTCCAGTTTATTAAGCGCTATCATTCCATTTTCCGCCTCTGTAACTTCTGCCCCGTATTGGGTAAGTATGGTATTCGACAGGAATCGGTTAAATTCATTGTCTTCTACCAGCAGTAGTCTTTTGCCTTTCAGCACCTGCCCGTTAAGATCGCTTTGCCATTTTTCAGGCAGATCGTCATTCGAACCAACAGGGAAGACTATATCAAATGAAATTTCAGTACCCACGTTTTTTTCACTCATCACGGTCAGCTGGCCGCCCATCAGTTCCACAATTTGCCGGGTAATACTCATGCCAAGCCCCGTACCTCCGAATTTCCGTGTCACACTTTCGTCCTCCTGGGAGAACTTTTCAAAAAGCTGCGACATAAACTCTTTCTTCATACCTATACCGGTATCTGAAATCAGGAACCTGATGGTCTGGGTCGTTTGGTCGCTGTTGACAACACTGCATACAACTTTCACCTCTCCCCTTTCAGTGAATTTTATCGAGTTGCTTAATAAATTCATCAGCACCTGGTTGATACGATACGGATCGCCTTTCAGTACCGCTGAAATGTTTTTCGCAACTTTGCAGGTCAGAAGAAGTCCTTTTTCTTCGGCTTTATGATGCAGGGTATCTATAGCGTTCCCCACCAATGATTTCAATGCAAATCCGATGTGCTCAAACATCAGTTTACCGCTTTCGATTTTCGAAACGTCCAGCAGATCGTTTATAATGGATAGCAGGTTACCTGCTGCATTCTGAACTATGTCCAGGTACACCCTTTGATGATCACCCAATTTTGTTTTCCCAAGTAACCTTCCCACACCTAAAATCGCATTCATAGGCGTCCTTATTTCATGGCTCACATTGGCAAGGAAAACTTCCTTTGTCTGCGCGGAATGCTCCGCTTCCAGTTTGGCTGTCGTTAACTCATTTTCAAGCTTCTTCTTCGCAGTTATGTCCAGGTAGATCCTGATGGCGCCTTTATGGCTGCCATTTTCACCGGTGATGGCAGCTCCGCTCACCAGCCACCATTTTAACTCGCCATCGCGGTTCCCGACTCTTATTTCATACGTATCCGTTATGCTGTGCTGGTCAATACCTTCTTTTAGGTCCATGTTCAGCACAGAACCCAGTGTGCGGCCTTCAATTTCGACGGATTCAAAACCTGTCATACGGCAGAATGTAGAATTCGCATAGCTGATGTTTTCATTCATGTCAAATTCCAGCAAGCCCAGGTTCATATTGGCTATAATATTCCTGTACTTTTCTTCACTTCTTTTCAGTGCTTTTTCCGCCAACACCCTCTCAGTTATGTTCTGCGAGAATCCTATTACATACGGCGTTTCGGTATCATCATCGAGCAGGTAATTCTGGTAAAAAAGGTAAATGTTTTCTCCCCTGGTGTTCTTTACTTTCATTATGCCCTCTGCTACTCCTTTCGATTTTATCTCAGGCAAATACCTTGTTTCAAAATCTTCCCACTTTTCTTTTGTCAGTAGATTGCAGATAGGCATGCCTGGCAAATTTAGCTGTTCATACCCCATTGTTTTGATGAAAGCGTTGTTAACATTCATTATTTCACCCTTCAGGTCGTGAGTGAAAATGAGGGCAAGGCTGTGGTCGAATATGTTTTTATAGCGGGTCTCGCTTTTTCTCAGCAGCACTTCGGTTTTTTTGCTGTCTGTTACATTTACCCCATAACCTATCACAATTTCCAGTTCACCGTTCTCGTCAAATACGGGGCTCATTTTCCTAAGATGATATTCAATTGATCCGTCTGGTTTCTTTAGTTGTTCTTCCCATTCCCTAAGGGTTTTTAAAGCCACAGTTTCGTTAAATAACTTTCTGCGTTCTTCCGCAATCGACAAACTTCTTTTCCGGTATGTGCAGTATTCTTCATCTGTTTTTCCTATTATCCATTTTCTCAGTTGTTCGTCTTTTATGCCTTTTGGGTTCACATACAGGTATCGGTGTTTGCTATCGAAAACCACGATATCCGCAGGTATTTCATTTAGTATTTTCTCATAAAATTTCTTTTGCCGTTCCAGTTCCAGGCTTTGTTCTTTCGATTCAGTAATGTCTTTGAGCATCCCTACCAGTTTGGCAGGCCGGTCTTGTGCCGACCAATTAACACAATTGCCTACAACGTTAAAATAGCGGTATTTTCTGCCCGATTTTATCCGGTATTCCCGATCAAAAGAAGGACTGGTAATTTTGGTTTCCTTTATAATGTCCTCCGGGAAATCTGATAGCTCTTTATCGCTCAGCAATCTCCTGATATCTTCTATAGAAATTTTAACGGTTTCGGGAAAGCCTGCTATTTGCCTGAACAGTTGTGATTCCTGGAAGTCACCAGTTATCGTGTCATAAGACCATGCGCCCAACCCGGAAGTTTCCAACGACAAATTCAGAAGAATTTCTTTTTCCTGGAGTTCCTGCTCCTGGTATTTTGTGAACGAAATGTCCTTGATAAAGTGGATTCTGCCTATAATACCGCCGCTCTTATTGAACACCGGGTAAACAGTGACGCCAAACCAAAATTCCTTGCCTGATTTTTTGTACCCGATGTTCTCAAAGTAAAACGGTTTACCCTTTTGCACATTTATATCCACAAAATTACTGTCAATCAGCACCGACCGCTTGCCATATATAATATCTCTCGGCCGCTTGCCCAAAACCTCCGCCAAACTTTTTCCGGTAAGCACTTTGAAATTCGAATTGCACCATTCGATTTTACCGTCGCTGTCCGAAATGGTGATAGCAAACTGTTCATCGTCGTTAGTAATATCATTTAACGTTCGGGAATTTTCTTTGTTCTCAAAAAAACGGATCACGCCACTCAGGTCATCAAAGTGGACGATGCGCTGATTAACTCCGGAGTTGTAGTCGAAAAGCTTTTGCTCGTAATTATCTTTAAACAAACTAAACTGGTGCTCTATCTCTTCTGTTCCGGTAATATAACATGGCGAACCGAAGAAGATAATTTTATTGATATTAACGAGCTTTTCAAATTTCCCTTTAAAATAAATAACAGGGCTGTTGCGGTAATGAATGATTACCATTTCATTTAATGGCAATGCGTCATCACTTGTTTGTTCGTTACGGTCTGAGCGCCTTATGATGTCAAAAAAGTCGCTGAAGTGCGCATCCGCGACAAGGCTGCAAAGGTGAGGTATGTAGTTGCCGAACGACTCAACGATCCCGTTTTCATCTGTAGCAATGAAGTAGGGGAATAATGAGCCAAACTGGTCAATTGTAAATGATAATTCTTTCATGATGAATTATTTACAGCTTGTTTTCCTTAAGCAATTTATAGATCGTTGTTTTTCCTATCTGTAGTTTCTTCGCCACCATAACAATGTTATTGTCATATTTTTTCAGGAAGTGCCGGATGATTTCTATATCATATTCCTTCAGCGATCTTTCTTTCGTCAGGAATTGCCATGTTTCAGAGGCCGCGCTGAAGGTTAAGTCTTCAGCCTGAATTTCGCTATTGGAACACATTACCGATGCAAGTTCAATAACCGATTTAAGTTCCCTTACATTGCCTGGAAAGTAGTAACCAAGTAATATATCCTTCGCACTTTGTGAAATAGTTACCTGTGGCATTTTGTTTGCTTTGCAAAAATCATCAAGCAGGTACCTGGCCAGTAGCAAAATATCGCTGCCGCGCTCGCGTAGGGGTGGCAAATCAATTGGGAATCCTGTTATCCTGTAATAGAGATCTTCTCTGAAATTTCCTTTCCTTACTTCGTCGGCCAGGTTCTTGTGCGTTGCTGTTACAATCCTTACATCCAGCGGCACCCGCTCATTTCCCCCAACTCGTACCAGTTCACGTTCCTGTATTACCCGAAGTAATTTTGTTTGCAGGCTCAGATCCATTTCTGCTATTTCGTCCAGGAAAAGTGTGCCCTTGTTGGCTTCCTCAAACCGACCTTTTTTCCTCGCAGCAGCTCCTGTAAAAGCTCCTTTCTCATAACCAAAAAGCTCGCTTTCAAGCAGCTCCCCCGGTATGGCAGCCATATTGATGGCAGCAAAAGGCCGGTTGCTTCTGCTTGAATTGTAGTGTATTGCTTTCGCCACCAGTTCTTTGCCAGTCCCGGTCTCTCCGGTTATTGATACATTTATGTTAGTGTTTACCGACTTTTCTATCAATTTCAGTACTTTTTGAATAGCAGGGCTGTTTCCTTTTATCAGTTTCCCTGCATCATATTTCTGGCCCAGTTCCTCCTTCAGAAACTCCACTTCCTTTTTAAGCGAAGCGTGCTGCCGGATACGAATGATGGCATTCCATAACAGATCCTTGGTATTGCTATCTTTGATGAAGTAATCTGTGGCACCATCCTTCAGCAGCCTAATGGCCGTTGCTATATCTTTCTGACCGCTGATAATTATAACAGGTATATCGGAATTGAACCTTTTGATTTTTTCAAGTACTTCGGCTCCGTTGGCGTCATTAAGTGTATAGTCCAGGGTTATCAGGTCCGGATTACCTGTCAGATTGGCAATGCAATCATTGGCGTTTAGGTACCGGGTTATCTCATAATCGGGGTTCATAGACAGGTAATATTCGAGTATTTCTCCGTACCAGGGGTCATCATCAACTATATATATTCTAAATTTATCCATTTTCGCTCTATTATAATATTCGATTTACGAGGGCAAAACTAGGCAATTTAAATTTGATAAAACATATAAAATTCCCAAAAACGGAAATTATTGCACTTATTGCACTTTTTTCAAGAACTAAATTTTTTTAAATAGCTGATTATCAATCATTTGATATTTTGGCATGATTGTGGTTAGTGAATTTAATGAAACATTCGGTTTAAATTCTACTTCACTGAATATATACCACATAACACATTATTATATAAACAAACAGAATGCATATCATTTGCAACAATTTAGATAGTATAAGGTAGAGATAATGGAATTATTGGTACAACATAGCGGGCGGAATTATCAGGTCATCATATATTGTATATATGCGCGAATGATACCTACTGGTATAATTTCTTATAATATGAAAGTGGCTGGGCAGTCAGCCATGCTACGAAGGAAGGACATAGATTCACGATGGATGTCGGGGAAACTCTTTGATGAACTTTGTACCAAAATTGTGTATGAGATTAAGAAAATAAGGCAAAAAAGAATTCATAATCCCTTAATCATATTCTTAAAAAAAACTAAACACTTGCCAAAACAAAACCAATGACACAAGCGATAAGGAAATCAGATTGCAAAAGGCCGTCCGGGATAAACAAAAGGATCATATCGCCGAAAGAGATTGAGTGGGCCAGGCGGCGGATGGCAACAGATGCCACAGAAGTCAGGTTGCTTGTCCACATACCGCATGCAGGGGTTGATGGTAGTGCTATTGTAGCTGATGGAGCCACCACATATACCGGTCAGGTAATTTCCGGAAGCAGGTTCACGACAATTGAATTGCTCCTGGCCAGGTTTCTGACACAACCATATGAAGAACTGGACGAAATTACAGTATAGGTACCGGCTGTCGTGAACAGGGGGAGTGTAATTTGCATTTTATAGACATTTTACATAATTCATTAATTATTAATTGTCGCCTACCATGATCTATATCAAATCAATCACTGTTGTGTGTAATTTTGACAGGATGAGTACATATCTACTTTGCATTCGAACAATAGTCGGATCCAATGATCTGATTAGTTTGGTTAAAATGGATAGAGGGGAATCTTCGTGAAACCCCTCTTTTTTTGAGTCGAAAGTCGTGAGTAGAAAGTAGAAAGTAGAAAATTGCATTTGATTTGGAATTTAACTTTATTTCCTGCATCAACTGTAATGCCATCAAAATTATCCATACGCATTGTCCTCACAATAATATTCGGGAGAGGCCATTTTCCCATTTTTCCTGTTGTAACTAATTGATAATCAATAGAACCATTACCCCATCATTGCCACACTGATTTTTAGTAGAAAGTAGAAAGTCCGCAAAAAAGTTATGTCGGTACAGGGCTACTTAAGTTGGTTGTTACCAACAATTAATCAACAACCATTACCCTCCAGGAATAATCGGTATATGGCCCCATTTTTACATTTGTTCTCACAACTGGTTGAAAATCATCTAAAAAATCGCCTGATATTTTTAGTCGTGGGGCAATAAAAAAGATTGGAATGGATGTGTGGCATCCGGTTATTTCGGAAGACAATCACCTAATCTCAACATCATGTTAATATAAATAAACATTTGATATAAATATATAACGTATAAACAAGTCCCACAAACTGCCGAAGCTTTTGCGCAGGAATGATGACTGACGACTCTCGGATATACGACTTACGACCTATGACTATTTAGTATGAATAAACAAGTCAGTCATGTAATACTTATTAGCGGCGGCATTAAACCCGGTTATAATATGGAATTCATAGCTAAAGCTATCAATTGCATAATAATATTTAAGTATATCTGTACCTGAACCTACCACCGTAGTGTCAAACGTTACAGTTTGCAGGGTAGAATCGGTGGCTTTGTACCTGAGTATAGTGCCCAATACGATGATATCAAACCCATCAATCTTAAGCACTGAAAAACTGGTATCGGTTATATTATGGCTATATGCCTTTGCCCAGGCAACATGTGTGGTATCGGGTGGCGGGAATTGTATAGTATCGCCCTGCACATAACCATGCGCATTGCCTGTCCATGATTTTATTTTTATCATACCCTTGGTATGATCAGTGGCTGTATAATTATTGCCGCCCGGATGGCATTGGGTAAATAGAAATACAGCGCAAATAATAGCTACAGATAAGAATAAAAGGTTTTTCATAAGGAAATTTAACGGCAAAATTACTGATTTTATTATTTCATGTTCATAATATTTATTCTGTATGTATTACCAAATTTTAGGCATTTCTTGACGTTTGACTTACTATTTTTGGGTTGGCATAACTTGTAAAATCCCCTGGATGAAGATAAAACTACACCTTTTAGCACTTATTGTAATTTCCGGGTTGACTGCCTGCAGCAGCAATAGCCGTAAATTCACCATTATAGGGAATATTGCCGACATGCCCCTGCAAACGGTTGTGCTCGAACAACTGAATGCCAATGATATCATCGTAATTGTAGACTCAGTAAAATCAAAGGCCGATGGTCGTTTTGAACTGTCGGGCATAGCGCCTGAACCGGGATTATACCGCATTCATTTCCAACCTAAAAAATTCATACTCCTCTCCATTGATAAGGGCAACATAAAAATAGATGCTAACTGGAACAAGCTGGAAGACTATATCGTTCAGGGTTCCGCCGCTTCGCAGGATATGAAAAGTATTCTTGGGGCTATCAGGCAATTTTCGCTCGATAATATTACCATGAGCATGGTGCTCGATACCCTAAAGGCAAGAGGTAACGATAGTCTACTAACCGTAGCGAGAAATGATTTTGCAGATAAGCGGCAGCACTTCACGCAGTTTGTGGAGCATTATGCCGATACGATCACTTACGAGCCCAATGCCATATTTGCCGCACGCATCCTGAACCCTGCAACTGAAAAACATTACCTCGAAGCGTTTGCTCAAAGCCTGAACCGCAGGTTTCCGAATACTAAAATGACCCATGATTTCGGTGAGTGGTATACTGTAGTCAAAAGTAAACAAATGCAGGCGACAAAGCCTGTAGATGCAGGCACAGTGGCTCCTGAAATTACGCTGCCCGATATGGAAGGCAAAATGGTTTCGCTATCATCATTCAGGGGCAAGTTTGTGCTGCTCGATTTCTGGGCATCCTGGTGCCAGCCATGCCGTGGCGAAAACCCAAATGTTGTAGCGGCCTACCGGAAATTCAAAGATAAAAATTTTACAGTACTGGGAGTATCACTCGACAATCAGAAAGGCACATGGGACAAAGCCATAAAAGATGACAGCTTATCATGGACTCAGCTGAGTGATCTCAGCGGCTGGAAATCCACAGCAGTGGTTACCTATGGGGTACATTCCATTCCTGCCAATTTCCTCATTGACCCTACCGGCAAAATAATAGGCCACGACCTGAGAGGCAGTCAACTTGAAGAGGTACTGACGGAAGTGCTGAAAAAGCCTGCACCAACAGACTCCACAAAATCACCAGCCACAAAAGAGCCAGCGAAAAAGCCGGAAGCAAAGAGTTAAATTGCAATAATAGCAAAGAATTCGCCAGCGAAAACAACATCGCCAGAAAGTAGAAAGGACAATGAAAATTTACCGGCAGCTAAATGCATGGTTCCCCGGCACAAGGTCCCGATTTTTATCAGGAGGGGTTCAGGGGTGTGTTCAAAGTTATTTCCCCCGCAATATCCACCGTCTCATCAATGTCTTTTGCAGACAATGCCGTACTGATAAACCATGTTTCGAAAGCCGATGGCGGCAGGTAAACACCGTTTTCCAGCATACCATGGAAGAAGGTGTTGAACAGAGTATTGTTCGCTGCTGACGCCGATGCAAAGTTATTCACTGGCTTATCGCTGAAGTGCACACTGATCATTGAACCCAGCCTGTTGATCACAAACGGCGAGCCACATTTTGCCAGCGCTTTTTTCAGTCCTTTGTGCAGGTATATCGTCTTTTCATCAAGCTCTTTATATATAGAAGGATTGTCCTTCAGGGTCTTGAGCATGGTATATCCTGCAATCATCGCCAGCGGATTGCCGCTTAGCGTGCCTGCCTGGTATACATTGCCCAATGGCGCAATATACTCCATGATATCCTTTCGGCCTCCGAAAGCGCCTACAGGCATACCACCACCTATCACCTTGCCATAGGTCACCAGATCGGCACGCACACCCAGACGCTCCTGTGCGCCACCCGGCGCAAGCCGGAAACCCGTCATCACCTCATCAAAAATGAACACTATACCTTCCTTATCACATATAGCGCGCAGCCCTTCCAGGAAGCCGGGAGCAGGAGGAATACAACCCATGTTGCCTGCAACCGGCTCCACAATGATAGCCGCGATCTCTCCGCTATTGTCCTTAACTAACTGCTCCACAACTTCCAGGTCGTTGTATGGCGCTGTAAGCGTATCCATCGAAACACCTGCCGTTACCCCCGGTATGGTCTGTATATTGAATGTAGCCACACCGCTCCCCGCCTTCACCAAAAAAGCATCGGCATGACCATGATAACAACCTTCGAACTTGATGAATTTATTCCTTCCGGTAAATCCCCTTGCCAGCCGGAGCGCACTCATACAAGCCTCCGTGCCGCTGCTCACCATGCGTACCATGTCCACATTGGGGGCCATGCTCACAATAAGCTCCGCCATATCTATTTCCAGCTCGGTAGGTGCACCAAATGATGTCGAGAGTGCGGCCCTTTCCTGTATGGCTTTTACAACCGGTTCATAAGCATGACCAAGTATCATGGGGCCCCATGAGTTGATGTAGTCTATATACTTGCTGCCATCAGCATCATACATGTATGCACCCTTGGCCTTCTCAATAAACAGCGGCGTACCACCTACACTCCTGAATGCACGCACCGGTGAGTTCACACCGCCGGGAATGGTCTTCTGCGCCCGCTCAAATAATTCTTTGCTCTTTGTTATCATAAAAATATGGTTCAGTTCCCAAAAGTCCTAAAATTCGTTCACATATCAACCTATCAACTTATCAACCTGTCAACTTATCAACCTATCAACCTATCAACCTATCAACTTATCAACTTCACCGCGTCCTTCGCAAAATACGTTGCAATCAGGTCTGCCCCTGCCCGCTTAATGCTGGTAAGAGATTCAATAATTGCTTTGTTTTCATCCAGCCAGCCCATTTTTGCAGCGGCCTTTATCATAGCGTATTCACCGCTCACATGGTAGGCACTCACAGGTACATCCACATTATTCCGTACCTCGCGGATAATATCAAGGTAGGCCATTGTAGGCTTAACCATTACTATGTCTGCGCCTTCTTCCACGTCCATCATTACTTCCTTGATGGCTTCTACCCTGTTGGCATAGTCCATCTGGTAAGTCTTCTTATCACCAAAGCCGGGCGCGCTGTCGAGGGCATCCCTGAATGGGCCGTAAAAACAGGATGCATATTTAGCGCTGTATGCCATGATACCTGTTTTGGTAAAGCCACTGCTTTCCAATGCTTCACGTATAGCAAGTATCCGGCCATCCATCATGTCGCTGGGAGCAACAATGTCTGCACCGGCCTCTGCATGGCTTACACTCATTTGTGCCAGTACTTCCACCGTCGGGTCATTTACAATTTCGTTTCCTTCCACTATTCCGTCATGTCCGTAGGTGGAGAAAGGATCAAGCGCCACATCGGTCATTACCACTATATCCGGACAGGCGTTTTTAATTGCTTTTATGCTGCGCTGCATGAGCCCGTTGGGATTCAGCGCTTCGGTTCCCATGTTATCTTTGAGTTCATCTTTACATTTGATGAACAGCAGTACGCTCTTAATACCCAGCGACCATAGCTCCTTCACTTCAAGCAAGGTTTTATCTATGCTCATGCGGTAGTATCCCTGCATAGAGGAAATTTCCTCACGCACGCCAGTTCCTTCGGTAATGAACAAAGGCGCAATAAAATCTGCCGGCCTTAATATTGTCTCAGCTACCATCGCACGGATGGCGGGGGTTTGGCGGAGAATGCGGTTTCTTCTTATTAAATGCATAGTTTAAGTGTGTAAGTGTGCCACACCTCCGAGGTGTGGCACACTTTGTTACCAAATATTTATTAACAGTTCATCATTAACTAATCTATTCTCATTCACTGCACCAAGTTCAATTCCCAGTAAATCTCTAGCTAAAAGCTGCTCACACAACGTACCCTTCCTCAATCCGGCATAATCCCTGTAAGATGAATAATGCCAATCTTCTATCTTATCAACAATACCAGCTCTTACCGGATTTTGATGAATATAATCGAAACAAGTTATTGCATAATTATCCTTTCCAGGGTTCGATGCGTCCAGTACACATTTAGATTTAGTGTTCTGTTGTATCAGATTACCGGTCCTGTTTTCCTGCTTGTTTATTCCTTTTGTATATGAGCTAAGCAATAACCTGAATCCCTCACTCAAAACATTCCTGGTAATATTAGCCATTGATTCTTGTTTTTCTGTTCTGCCATCTGCATGAATAAGGAAATGAAAATGATCAGGCATTAATACATAAGCAAGCAAATTGCAATGAGGATAAATATACTTCCTGACTTTTTGGAGAAAATAAATATAATTACCCTCCTTCAGGAAAATTAGGTCCCTATTGTTACCGCGATTGTAAATATGGTATATGTTATTTGCCAAAAAATCCATTCTTCAAAAATAAATATTCCTCGCGAGAATAGGTGTGCCACACCTCAGACACCCAATTGCTAAAAAATAAAAATCCCCCGCGAGTGTAGGTGTGCCACACCTCAGAGGTGTGGCACACCTTTAAACCCAACTATGCGGTGTTAAATATTTCATCATTTCCTCTTCCTTGCTACCTGGTGGAGGCAGGTAGTTATAATACCATCTCGCTCTCGGCGGCAGGCTCATTAATATACTTTCCGTTCTGCCGTTAGTCTTCAATCCAAATATAGTGCCGCGGTCGTGTATCAGGTTAAACTCTACATATCTGCCTCTTCTTACTTCCTGCCATTCTATCTCTTTTTCGCCGTAGGGTATCTCTTTTCTCCTTTCAACAATCGGCACGTATGCATTCAAAAATGAATTACCGTTTGCCACCTGGAAATCCAAATGCCTTAGCTCATCGGCCTCATCCTTCGGGCGCAGGTAGTCATAGAACACACCGCCTATACCGCGCATTTCATCACCCCGGTGCTTGTTTACAAAATATTCGTCACAATGTTTTTTACACTCATCATATATGTGGTCACCAAAGGTTGACATTGCATTTTTTAAAGTAGTATGAAAGTGTTTCGCGTCTTCTTCAAAGATATAATTTGGTGTAAGGTCAGTCCCTCCGCCAAACCAGCAATCTATCCGTTTGCCTTCCTTATCATACAACTCAAAATAACGCCAGTTGGCATGTACCGTAGGCACGTAAGGATTAACAGGATGAATCACCAGCGACAAACCGCAGGCAAAGAAATTACTTTCCGCTACACCAAATGCCTGCTGCATAGCCAAAGGCAATGCTCCAAAAACTGTTGATGTATTTACCCCACCCTTTTCAAAAACATTTCCGTTCGCAATGACCCTAGTCCTGCCACCACCACCTTCGGACCTCTCCCAGATATCTTCTATAAATTTCGCTTTACTATCCACAGCTTCCAACCCCGCGCAGATCGTATCCTGCAGGTTGTGCACATATCCTATGAATTGCTCTCTTACACTCATCAATTTCGTTAATTTTCCATGGTAACACCTCCCTCTCCTTTGGAGAGGGCCGGGGTGAGGCTATATTCCTTCACCGCATCCACAAACGCCCTTGCATGGTCAACAGGAACATTCGGCAATATACCATGCCCCAGGTTAGCAATATACCTGTTCACCCCAAAGCCATCTATCATTTCCTTTACTTCTTCCTTTATCTGTGGTATTGGCATCAGTAATTTCGTAGGGTCAAAATTGCCTTGCAGCGTTATGCTGTTATTGGTCATCTGCCTTGCCATTTGTGGCGTCAGGCTCCAGTCAATGCCCAGGCCTGCGGCACTGCTTTTGCTCAGTTCAGGCAATGCATACCAGCTCCCTTTGGGGAACAATATCACCGGAGCATCCTTGCTCACCGCATCCGATATCTGCAAAAGGTAAGGTTTTGCAAATACTTTAAAATCCGCAGGACTCAGCATACCGCTCCAGCTATCAAACACCTGTACCAGGTCCGCGCCCGACTTTACTTGTGCCTTCAGATACTCTATCGTTATGTCAGTAATTTTTTGCAGCAGGGAGTGCGCCAGTTCAGGTTGGGTAAAGCAGAATTGTTTTGCCTTATCAAATGATTTACTGCCCTTCCCTTCTATCATGTAACAAAGCAATGTCCACGGAGCTCCTGCAAAACCTATCAAAGGCACGCGGCCATTGAGTTCTGTCTTGATCAGCTTTAATGCCTTCATCACATATCCCAACCTTTCTTCCACATTCGTGGTAATGAGTGCATCTATGTCAGCTTTCGTTTTTACTACATTTGGCAACAACGGCCCCTTACCTTCTTCCAATAACACCGTCAGGCCCATAGCCTGTGGTATTACCAATATGTCGGAGAAAAGGATGGCAGCATCCACTCCTACCTGCTCTACTGGTTGAAGGGTTATCTCGCATGCCAGTTCGGGAGTTTCTACACGGGTGAAGAAATCGTATTGCTCACGCAGCTTTATATAGTCAGGCAAATACCTTCCCGCCTGCCGCATCATCCACACCGGCGGACGCGATAACTGTTCTCCCCTTAATGCCCTTAGAATAAGGTCGTTTTTTAATTCACTCATTTTATGTAATTATTTTGCTCCTGTCCTCCCGATGGCTATCGGGACTATCGGGACGGATGCCTGTTTTTTAAAATATTGGATAGCCTCATCTATCAGACCTTCCTTTGAATGCATTCTACTGATCACAGGTTTATCTGAAGTATATTCACCCAACGCATTTGCAGTAGTATGACCAATTGCGAAGAATACTGTGCCCGGTTCTGCATGATTAATGCTGAAAAAACTACTTACCCCGCTGGGGCTGAAAAACAAAATACCATCATACTGCTTTGCCATTTTTGCCGGTGTTTCAGCAGTATGGTATACTACCAGTTCATGAACTGAAATATCATTGCTGTGCAATATTTCAGGCAGCGTATCCAGCCGTTTATCACCGCAAAAAAACACCACTTCGCATACATCATGGGCAACGATCAGTGTACCTAATTCGGAAGCATCATTTGCCCTGCCTTTTATGGAATGCTCATCAAAACTTTCGCAAACCGCTTTTGCCGTTGCATTACCCAGGCAATAAATATTCCAGTCCGGTTTCGAATTTTGCGCTACCTGTGCAATAGCCCTTACCGCATTGGCGCTTGTGAATACAGCCGTAACCGGCAGACTGCACAATTCCTCCACTTCTGTCCATAATTCCTTTCCAGTGCCGGATGAAATTTCTATAAACGACATAATATCAAGCCCTATACCATGTTCCGCTGCCCGGTCAATAAGTGGCTGGTCAAGTAATACCGTGCTCAATAAAGTTGTCTGCTTACTCATTGTCTCTTGTCTCAATTAATTTATAAATCAACCTGCCATTTTCAAATTTTCAAATTAATTCTCACATTTTCACATTTCCTCATTTTCAAATTTTCACATTACTAAACCCCTCCAATATCGCCTGCCCCCCATTTTCCAGCAACTCTTTTGCAGCAGACTGTCCTAAATTTACGGCTTCGCTTTTCGATACCTTTTTGGTTATTTCTTTCTTTTGCTTCCCGTCCGTACTCAAAATATTTCCGGTAAATGTCACCTGACCGCCAACCACCGTTGCCAGAGCGCTGATAGGTGTGGAGCAGCCTCCCATCAGGGCCCTTAAAAAATCTCTTTCTATTTGCGTACACAACGCCGTGTCCTCATCGTGAAATTGAGCGCCCGCTTCCAGGCAATAGGTATCACCCTCCCGACATACAACAATGATAGCCCCCTGTGCAGGCGCCGGCAGCATCCAGTCCAGTTCTATTGCATGCTCCGGCCTCAGACCAATTCGCTCCAGGCCTGCCGCAGCAAATATAGCGCCGTTCCAGTCATTTTCCTGCACCTTGCGCAGCCGTGTATTCACATTCCCACGCAGGTTTTCTATTTTGTCATTCGGATATTTATTCAGCCACTGCGCCTTGCGCCTGATACTGCTGGTAGCAATCACATATGGCGCCAGGTCGTCTAAAAATGAAGCAGCTGTTTTGGGCACCATAATATCTTTGTAAGACGCCCTTGGCAACACTGCCATCTGCACTATTCCTTTGGCCATCTGCGTAGGCACATCCTTCATGGAGTGCACGGCTATATCTATATCTCCGCTGAGCAATGCAATATCCAGCGCCCTGGTAAAGATGCCCTGTACTCCTAATTCATAAAGCGGGGTTTTCAGGTCTGTATCACCTTCGCTTTTTATGAGTACCAGCTCTGCTTTGTACCCGTTTTTAGTCAAAATGTCCTTTACCGTGTTTGCCTGCCATAGAGCCAGCTGGCTTTCACGGGTACCTATTCGTATTACCTTTTCCATAATTATGCAATATATTCATTTATCGCCTGAATATAATGGCAACCCAGTGTATTATTTTTGCGGATCTTATTAGCGAGGGAATTTATTACTTTCTGGATCTTTTCTTCGTTTTCCGCATTAGGGTCTGAGCAAAACAGGCTGTTACCTGTAAATAAAGGCGCTGCGTTCAGTTCTTTCAGTTTATTTTTCACTTCTTTCAGCACAGGCACATTTTTGCGCATGGCATACCACTCATTGAATTCTGTGATCAGTTCATTGATTATGGCAATTGCCTTTGGCACTTCCGCTTTGCGCTGGTTCAGCGTCTCATCCTTTATCTTCGACAGTTTGTCCACATTCACAAATTTCACACCCTGCAATGTTTGCGCATCAGCGGCTACATTACATGGTATCGAGAAATCAATAACCAGCTTATCTCCATAGCCTTCCAGGTGTTCCTTCACTATCACAGGTTCGTTGGCGCTGGTAGATAACAGTATAATATCGGCATCTTTCAATTCGGCTGCAAGATTTTCAATAGGTGCATATTTCAGGTTCAGCTCATTGGCAAGTACAGCCGCCGTTTCTGTTGTCCTGTTGATCAGCGTGATATTGCGTGTATTGAGGTAATCTACCAGGTTCTTGCAGGTGATCTTTCCTATTTTGCCAGTTCCCAGCAACACGATCTTCTTATCTTCAATATTTATCTTTCCGTGAGCGGTAGCGTGGGCAGTAACCGGGCACGTCATTATATGCGCGGTTGACGGGCATTTCATTCTGGGAGTTACGGTTGGCCCCTCATAAAACTCCCTTATATATTGCACTGCTGCAAAGGATGTAGAAACTGTTCCGCCGCTAAGAGCAGTATGTGTCTTAATAGCTTTTGATGCCTGCAAAACTGAATTGATCAGCCTTTCCATAAATGGACCTATAAAACTCTGTGTCTTGGCATTCTTTACGGCATTCTTAATCTGTCCTAATATTTCGTAATCGCCTAATATCTGTGAATCAAGCCCTGCACCTACCTGGAATAAATGTTCGATTGCCTGCTGGCAGTTTTTCACATAAGCCATATTCGTAAATGTAGCCTTGTCTCCTGCGGTAACGGTACATACCAGGTCAATCAGCTGGCTGGCATTATCGGCAAAACCATATATTTCGGTGCGGTTGCAGGTAGAAAGGATAAAGAACTCATTAATATCAAAATCCGGGGCTATGGAAAGCAGGTAATCATACTGTTCATTATTCACCGCATACATACCTCTGAGTGATGCATCGGTCTTTTTGTAATTGATCCCTACCGCCCAAAAATTCTGAATATTTTGCTTGTCTTTCGTGTTCATACACTTCTGTTAAAAACTCTGACACAAAGGTACTTCCACCTACCCCGCAGTACATAATTTCCATGTCATAGCTACGTCATTTGGCTGTATGATTGATGTCATAATTTTGTCAAACTAAGATCATTCATTCCCCTGAAATACAAGCTGGCAAAGGATTTCAACAACATGACTTTGGTCATGATTGTAAAAATTGTTTGTCATAAATGTGTGACACTTGAAATGACGTTAGAATTTTTTTGACAAATGAGTTCAAAATGAGCAGAAATTCCACGCCCCGGAAACCCGCGCCTTCGTAACATCACCCTCTCCTTGGGAGAGGGCCGGGGTAAGGCCTCACAACGTCTTCCGACTATTATTGTCCCGGCTGCCCACCACTCTTTATCTTCAGTGGCGGTGGCACCCTTCAACTTTGGATTTTTATTGAACAAACAAAGAAAAAACTTTCACTGGCGCGAGTCTCAAGCAAAGCCCCTGTGCATAGCCGACTCGTGTCTGCGCAATCCCCCCAGTCTGCGACTGGTATTCTTCCTAGCGAAGTAAAATTGAAAATCTACCGCCGTTGTTGCGTGTCCCCACCAACAATTCTCGCACTTTACACTCGCATTTGTCATCCTGACTGGATAGATAATAAATACTGCAAAAATGTTTTTGATTATATGATACCAAAAATGTTTGAGGTATTTTAACAGCCAAGAAGGGAGTATATCAATCGTATTGATATTTTTAATGAAAAAGGCGATCTGCATTGCATGACTACAGACCTTATTATCATCAATGAAATTGGGTATAGCCCTTTACAAATTTTCCACTTGCAATACTGGAATGCCAATTCTGGCTTATGGTGAGTTTTGGTTCGGATAGCCCAGAGTCATATATAAATTTTTTGAACCGAATTTCCTCGGCTGGGTGAATTTCTAAAATTCATATTCGTATGTGTTAATTATTAATAATCAAATATTTATGCAGTACATATATAACATAATAATTGGAAACAACAAATTATTTACTCTTATTTTAACCTGTTAAAGTAGAATTATTATAATATATATAATGACCTCTTCGCCCAAAAAAGCTATAATTACCATTTTTATCCATAGCAGGATAATAAATGTCAGAGTAGTTTTGTTTCATGGATTTACCGCAACAGTTAATAAATAGGGATGATTTATTGGTATAACTAAAGAAAAATTTATTCCTGCCAGATAGTAGGATATTACTGAAGTTACCTGAATTACGATACAAGCTATCATTTATCAAAATATACTCAGGGCCACTGTCGTCACCTTTAAAATAATAAGAGTTATCATTACCCAAATAATGATCCCAATCTGTTCTCACAGGGCCAAAGACCTTGTTATTGGTGTGCAAATAAAATCCATAATCGTCCTTTCCATGTATATGCATGTGACTACCTATTGCATAATGAAAATTACCATCGTTATTGATAGCTAATTTATCGTAAGAGAATCTTGTACAGTCAATTAGTTTATAATTCAGAGAGAGAAAAGATCATCCATTTTTTTTATAAGAAAATAGTACATTGCCGTTTTCGCTAAATGCGTACCAATCATGATCCAACATTGGCTGTGCTTGCTTTGCAACGATATTTACCAGCCTTCCATTTACATAATATTCAACTTCGTCGCCACTTTCACAGGTAATAGCCATGTTGTTGTCAGTACCTGATGAAATGATGTTGTCTAATCGCCCGTTTACAGGTTCGAATATTATAGTGCCTTTAGCATTTTTGTAATAAATATCATTCCCTTCATTATTATAAAACGTCATTAATTCGCCGCCCGATGCAGACACTCCGGAAGAATACCTGAATTTGCCATAATTTCTGTTCTTTGTTATGATGTAACTTTCGTTTCCGTAGTGTTTTACGAAACAATAGTTTCCATCCTTGTCAAAGTTAGTTACATCAGCTTTTAGCAAAAGGGAGTCACCATTGTCTTTAACTATAGGCTGCTTTTCCCATACCTGCGCATGAGCATGATGAAAGGAGGATAGGAATAAAATGAAAAGAAAAATGTTATGGAATTTCATTATGTATATAAAAATACTAATCTTTTTTGAATTGGTTGGTAGAATGAAATTATCTTAACTTTCGTTTTGGGTAAAGCGACGAATAATTTTTATTTACCCGACCTACCAAAGAAAAATCGGAAACTTGTTCCTGCAGGGGCAACTATTTTTCGGATGGAATTAGATTAAAGCCTTACAGGATAATAGTGTATAAATATGCAATATCATATCAAAAAAGCCTCCAAAATTTTTTTTCCTGATTTTTCTGAATAACTTTAAGACTTTTAGTGAGCCAGGTTATAATATTCCGGTAAAAAAAATTGTACAAAGCACAGGGAATATGTTGCTTTGCAGCTTGCTTTATTTAATTTTAAGGCCGGTTGGGAAGTTGTATATTAAGAATATACCCTGACCTGTACTAAAAACGATTAATCAGCGCGTATGAAAATAATGAATTCACCCGGGGAACAGCAGGTGGAAATTACGGATAAGATACCAGGTGTATCGAGGCGCCGTTTTTTTCAACTGGCAGGCGGAATCGCAGGAGCAGGGGTTTTGATGACTGCCTGCCGGCCCAGATCCGGGCCAACAAATATATACCTGGGCGCCGGAGATACGGCCTTACTGAACTTCCTTTATGTCCTGAATCAGATTGAGGCTGCCTTTTATACACAGGCAGTTGCAACTCCCTACTATGGAGCTGACCATAAAGAACTACTTGCACTCAGCGATCTGCGCGACCAGGAAATAGCCCACAGGGAATTTTTTAAGAAGATACTGGGCAACAGTGCGGTTACCACTATTCAGCCTGATTTTTCTACGGTGACATTTGCAGACCGCACCAGCACACTTACCAGTGGAGCAAAAATTGAGGATATTGTGATATCGG
Source organism: uncultured Bacteroidota bacterium (assembly GCA_903839875.1). Classification (GTDB taxonomy): domain Bacteria; phylum Bacteroidota; class Bacteroidia; order Chitinophagales; family Chitinophagaceae; genus Nemorincola. Next base: position 18,361 of record CAIMDZ010000071.1, on the reverse strand, counting down.
GACTTATTGGCGCATCCGGCTTATTTACAAATTCTGATTATGGGCTGGCATTCAGTAAAATGGTATCGGTGGAAGCCCGTCATTCGGCTTATTGCCGCGATGTACTTAACCCTAACACTTTGAGCGACAACACAGTTACTGATGTAAACGGCCTTGGCCAGTCAATATCTCCTTCTGCGGTGCTTGCAGCAGCAGGGACTTACTCGCATACACTGTTTGATTCAAGCAGATTACCAAACTAACCAAAAGAAGATCATGGACTTTAGAAATATACTGCACGAAATTGAAAAGACTGATCCGGAGGTTTATGAAAAACTGAGCCCGCGGCGTAGTGTGCTGAAAAGCTTTGGCGCCAAAGTAGCGGTAGCTGCACTGCCTTTTGCAATCGGATCACTTTTTAAGAAAGCCTACGGCAAGACTACCACTACCACCGTGATAGATGTTTTGAATTTTGCCCTGGAACGTGAGTATTTTGAATACGCCTTTTACCGCACTGCCAATAACACTGGTGGGTTGATACCTGCGGGCGATTTACCCGGTTTTAAAATAATTGAAAGCCACGAATTGGCGCACATTAACTTTTTAAACACTACTATTACTGCTCTTGGCGGTACACCCTATACCCCTAACCATTTCAGTGATCCTACTACTGAAGGTTTTTATGTGCCTTCGGCCTATGATTTTACCAAAGCAGGCATCTACCAGACCTTTGATGATTACCCTACTTTTTTAGTGATAGCGTCTACCTTCGAAGATCTCGGTATCCGTGCCCATAACGGACAGTTTCAATACCTGTTGGGTAACCCGGTATTTGTACAGGCACAACAGATGGTTGCTACCGAAGGCAGGCATGCTTCTTTTGTTCGTCTAATACGCAGGCTACCCCCGATCAGCGCTATGGAAATTCCAGCGCCATGGATTAACAATAATATACCACCCACGCCTGCCTTACAGTCTTACTACCTGGGAGAAGATAATACCAAACAACTGAATAATATAGTGATCACTTCATTGCCGGGACTGACAGGCAACATACCTGAATTATCAGCCACAGCGGCATTTGATGAGCCGTTGGATAAAACCACGGTACTTTCATTGCTTTCACCATTCATTTTGCCATGATATTTTTTTTACGTTATTTTATTGGGGCCATAAATCTGGCCCCTTTTTTGCAGTATGTAATTCGGAATTACCATGCAGCAGGAAACAGTATCAGTTTAGTGCGCTGATAAAGCAATATTCAACTAAACAGTTGCTGCAGGAATTTTATTTATTTATATGATTTAAAAATATAATATTTACCAAAATCAATTATTCTTAAAATAATATTGTTAATTTTGAAAAAAGTAATAATAATGAAGCAAGTAATATTAACTACACTAAGCCTTGGATTATTCCTGACGGTAGATGCCCAATATGCCAAAGTAAATATTGAAGCTACCGATAAAATGGTAAAAGAAGAGTCTGGAATTGTGGGACTGCCGCTTGAGGCCATATATATTGGAGCCAACAATCCGCCATCAATGGATCAGACCTGGCAACCTATGCTAATCAGGGTATCGAAAAATGAGAGTGAAAATGATGAGTTGCTAGAAAAAATAAAAGAGGAAAAAAATAAATTAAAGGAACAGTTCCAAAATCCCGGAACAGGAGCAAAGACTACTGCATCAGCAACGCCTCCTGTTCTCGGTATCAACTTTGCCGGGTTGAATAATAATGGCCTCGAAACGCCACTTGATAATACTATTGCCATATCGGACAAGGATACTATTGTGGCATTTGTGAACAGCAAAGTAGGCTATTATACTACAACAGGTACTATGACCTACAGCCACGATGTGTACGCGATGATAGGTGATGCAACACTAAGTAATTCCCTCTGCGACCCGAAAGTAATATGGGATAATGTAGCGCGCAGATTTATTTTTTATATGCAGACCTGTGACCAGGTATCCGCTACTTCGACTGTAGTTTTAGGTTTTTCCATCACCAGCAATCCGGCAGACGGATGGAGATACTATAAATTTACAGGTAACCCGGCAGGTAATGGTACCTTTTTCGATTATCCCAAAATTGCTGTATCGAATGATGAGTTATTCGTAACGGGAAATTCATTTTCATCGGCAAGCGGCAGCTATGTGGAGAGCATAATATACCAGATCCAGAAGGCACCCTGCTTTGCGGGTACAACGCCGCTATCAAAATATTACCGGGTAAACTATTTCACACCGCTGCCTGTAGGTTATGGGCAGAGTGGCAGTTACGGACCCGGTATTTACTTAGTATCAACCGGAGGTTCCACAACCGGAACAAACGTGATCAAATTGATGAACATTACCAATAATATTGCTTCGGGTACGGCTGTACTCAATTCCTATAATGTACCCACAACAACATTCAGCACAGGCGGCAGCGCTAACCAGATGGGGACTACGCTGACGCTTAATACCGGCGACTGCCGGGCCCTGGACGGATTTTATTTAAAGGGTACTATCCATTTTGTATTCACCAAAGACATTGGGAGCGGGTGGTGCGGACTTTGTTATAACAGGCTCACCGTTAGTACACTTACCGATCTGAGTACCTCCTTAGGGCTCGCCGGAACAACAGACCTGGCCTATCCTGCAGTAGCATCCCCTGGCAAGGACAGTAACGATAAATCTGTTATTATTGCCTACAACGAAAGTACCTCGGCGATGTACCCGCGTACCTGTGCAGTCAGAGTTGATCAGAGTATGAACTGGTCATCGCCTTTAATCGTTAAATCAGGTCTGGGATTTATTTCCTATCCCGGTACAGTCGGGCCCACAGAAAGGTGGGGAGACTATACAGGGATATGCAAACGCTATGGCGACAACACTGGTACCTTATGGATGGCAGGTATGTACGGTAACTCAGCGCCAACCAATGACTGGCTGCAATGGATAGCTAAAATAAATCCTTATGGAGTTGGGGTAAATAATGTTCAGGTTGAACAAACTACCGCCAGGGTTTATCCTAACCCGGTAGTGGATAATTACAAGGTGAAGTTTGATGTGCCTGAAAGGCAGAATATTATGATCAATATTACCGACATGTCAGGCCGCACTGTTGTGGAATTGTACAATGGTATGGCAGAGATGGGTGAGCAAGTTTTTTCCTTTAATAAGGCAAGCATGTCGCCGGGTTTATATTCACTTAACATTGTAGGGGCTACAACCAATATTAAGAATGAAAAAATCGTTATTGCGGGTAAGTAGATTCGCCGTAATTCTTTTAGTTGCAGGATTACTGGCAGCGGTTGGTGCAGATGCGCAAAGCAGACACAAAGCTGCGAAGAAAAAAGTTAAGCACAGGCATGTTAGAGTTATTACACATCACTCGGATAATGATAAACAACTGGAACTGATAAAGAAAGAAAAAAATAAGCAGAAAGGAATAAAGTAACTGGAGTTGACAAATAGATTTAAGCAGGAAGTGGTTTGTACCCTTCCTGCTTTTTTTACGTTCAGTATTTAGATAATTACCTGTGAACAATTATATTTATCCTCAAAAACACCTTATGAGCGTCAGATACTTACTCCTGGCATTGATCTTTCTTGTGCAGTGTGCCGCTGCACAAACAACTGACTGGTTAACATTGGCAGATAATAAAGGAGACGGATTGCTTGCATTGAGTACAGGCAAACCTTCTGAAAAGAAAATGCTGACAGAAGATTTTACCTGTGCCCCCCTGGCAAACAGGGGGAGTGCGGGTGCCGGTGAAGGAATCAAGTACATATCGTTTTATGAAAGCCTGGGCCTGGGTTCCGGAAAAACAACTACCAGGTATGCCACACATTCGGCGACGGGAGGTGGATTCGCTTATGAGGTGGAAATAGGTGCTAAAGTTCCGCTCCTGGAAATTAATCAGCATATACAATTTGCGATAACCGGGGCTGTGATGTGCCAGGGTTACAAAGCCAAAGGAGTATTCAACGATACTGCTGCAACTAAGAAAGACTACAACATTGCAAGTTTTGGTGTGCCGCTGAATGCAACCATAGTTGGGGTGAACAAGAATGGAAGAATTGTGGGTTATTATTTCGATATCGGGGTAAATGTCACTTACGTCATAGATGCCAACGATGGCAATGATGCTAAAAAACAGTTTAATGGCATGGTGCTGCAGCCGAATTTCGGGCTGGGACTAAGCTTTAACCGTGATGGAGGCGAAAAGCTGAACAACCGGACCATGATGCTTGGATTCTTTGTGGCTGATGTGGTTAACAATATGTCGAAGACAAGCGGGCTGACATTTCAGACCATGACGTACGGGATACGTTATACAGGCCTGATTAACTGACACTTTGATCACATTACGGCTTTTTATTTTACAGCATATATTTTTTGTATAGATGCCGGGCATCTCTAAGGTGTGGCTGACTTGTTTAAAATTTTGTAGGTTTGCACCATGACCGCAACACTCGAACAAGCCATAAAACTGGGCCTTCGCGAAGAAGAATTTGAAAAAATAAAACATGTATTGGGGCGCACCCCGAATTTTACTGAAACAGCTATGTACTCGGTAATGTGGAGCGAACATTGCAGTTACAAAAACTCGATAAAATGGCTGAAAACTCTGCCACGCGACGGTGCGAAGCTGCTGGTAAAGGCGGGTGAAGAAAATGCAGGACTGGTGGATATAGGCGATGGCCTGGGTTGTGTATTCAAGATAGAGAGCCATAATCACCCATCTGCAATTGAACCATTCCAGGGGGCGGCTACAGGTGTGGGGGGAATTCACAGGGATATTTTTACGATGGGGGCGAGGCCGGTAGCTTCTTTAAACTCTTTAAGGTTCGGTAAGGTAGATAATCCTAAAACAAGGTGGCTGATAAAAGGCGTGGTGAAAGGGATTGGCCATTACGGCAATTGCTTTGGAGTGCCAACCGTGGCAGGTGAGGTATACTATGAAAGCTGCTACCAGACCAATCCGCTGGTGAATGCTATGAGCGTGGGTGTTGTAACCGTTGGGCAAACTGTTTCCGCAACATCTCATGGGGCAGGCAATCCCGTATTTATTGTGGGAGCATCAACGGGTAAGGATGGTATAGGCGGAGCTTCGTTTGCATCGGCTGATATCAGTGAGAACAGCGCGGAATCGCTGCCATCGGTGCAGGTGGGCGACCCGTTTGAGGAGAAGAAACTGCTGGAGGCATGCCTGGAAATGATACTAACGGGCGCACTGATAGGCATGCAGGACATGGGTGCAGCGGGTATTACGTGCAGCACGAGTGAAATGAGCGCCAAAGGCGAGCATGGTATGATCATTCACCTGGACAAAGTGCCTACCCGCCAGAGTAACATGAAACCGTGGGAAATGCTGCTGAGTGAGAGCCAGGAGCGTATGCTGATAGTAGTGAAGAAAGGACGGGAGGGTGAAGTACAAAAGATTTTCGACAAATGGGACATACATTGCGTACAGATAGGGGAAGTGACAAAAGATACCAACCTCAAGTACTACATGAATAATGAACTGGTGGCCGATGTGCCGGCTGAGAGCCTGGTGCTGGGTGGCGGTGCGCCGGTATATGAAAGGGAATACACTACACCGGCTTATTTTGCAGAGATAGCTAAGTTCAACCCGGACAGTATTAAAGAACCTGCAGACCTGAAAGAAGTAGCATTCCAACTGGTGCAGTTACCAAATATTGCATCGAAGCGGTGGATATATGAGCAATATGACAGTATGGTAATGACCGGGAACACGCAGACCAATGAGCCAAGCGATGCTACCGTAGTGCGCATTCATGGTTCGCAGAAAGGCCTTGCGATGACTACCGATTGTAACAGCCGTTATGTATTTGCCGACCCTTACAAAGGCGCCATGATAGCGGTGAGCGAGGCATCGCGCAACATAGTGTGCAGCGGTGGTCTGCCGGTGGCAATCACTAATTGCCTGAACTTTGGTAATCCGTATAATCCGGAAGTGTATTACCAGTTTGTACAGGCTATCAAAGGTATGGGTGAAGCCTGCCTTAAGTTTGATACCCCAGTAACAGGCGGTAATGTAAGCTTCTACAACCAGAGTGAAGATGGCCCGGTATACCCTACCCCAACTATAGGAATGGTGGGTGTACTTGATAACCTCTCGCAGAAAATGCCGCTGAGTTTCAGGCATCCGGGAGATAGTATTTATGTGATTGGTAAGAACAGGAATGATATTAATTGCTCGGAATACCTGCATCATCTTTGCGGTGTTACCTATAGCCCGGCTCCGCATTTTGAGCTGGAGGAAGAATATGAAGTGCAGCAAACTGTTGCCAGGGTGGTGGGAGAGAAGCTGGTAAAGTCGGCGCATGATATATCGGAGGGAGGACTTTTTGCCTGCCTGCTGGAGTGCGCTATGACTTATGGATATGGATTTAGTATTCATACAGAAAAAGGTTTGAGAAAGGATGCTATGTTGTTTGGCGAGGGCCAGAGCAGGGTGGTAGTGAGTGTGAACCCGGATTTACACGCGCTGTTTGAAGCTGAGTTAAAAGGCACTCCCTTTATTAAGATAGGGCATGTAAATGCGAATAAGGAAATATGCGTGGACGATGAGAGCTGGGGCTTTGTGAATGACTGGAGAGAGGCTTATGATACGGCACTGGAGAAGCTGCTTGTTTAGTTGATATGTTGAAAGGTTGATTTGTTGATAAGTCGTTTGGTTGATAAGTTATATGAATAAAAAAGCGTAATTTCGTATTGTTATGATACGCACTGTAATAACCCCGGATAATGAAAAAATATCTATTGATCTGCCACATAATTATGTAGGTAAGTAGAAGTTATTGCCTTTACTATTGAAGAAGCAAATATTATTACCGATAAACCACTTACGCATATTGCTTCAGAAAAAATTCTTGCCAAAGATTGGTTAACCGCTGAAGAAGATGAAGCATGGAAAGATTTGTAAAGGGAGATGTTGTAGTTATCTCATTTCCTTTTACAGACCTATCAGGTTCAAAAAGAAGGCCGGCACTAGCGGTAAATATGTTAGCTTAGATGATAGGCTCTTTGGTTAAATTAATATGAATAGAGCAACCACATTTTTATTATACGGAGCATTAATTGCTTATACATTTCATTTATATTCTCTTCGTAGTGATTTAGTGCCTTGGGGATCAAGTCGTAATGATGGATTGTATTTTCTTGCTTATTATTTTGTAGTACTACCATTAATGCTTTTTGTATCATTTTTGAAATCAAAGCTTTATAGAATGGATGACTTTTATAAAAAAATAAACTTTTTTATTTACGCAATAATAGTTTCTATTCCAGCTATTGTAAGTTTACGATCGCAGCTATTTCTAAATTTAGGAATGCTAGTCTGCATAGGGGTATTAATAGCTGTGACATATGAGTTTATTAAAGTTGAAGTGCGAAATAAAGATTGACAATTCATAACGAAATATAGGGAAACCACTTTAGGAGTTTGGGGTTTACTTTTCATAACACACCTGCGAGTATGCCACCTGCCCGCTCATGGGCGGGTTTAGTTTTCTCACGCACACTCTTACTTTTTCTGCAAACGGGAACATTTCGCCGATGAGCGTGTGTATGCGCTGTACAACCGTTTCGAGAAGCTCGGCAGGCTCGCTGAAAATATCGGCTACTATTTTGTGTATCAGTGTATAGTCTGCGAATGGCCATGGGAGCGTGTCCGGCAGCCAAATATCCACATCTGTTTCAAAGTCATTGCCGGTTATTTTCTCTTCGGGGTAGAGGCCGATGGGGGCGTGGATCTTTATGGAATGGAGGGAGACGGTGAGCATGTTTGAGTTGATTGGTTGATAAGTCGTGAGTCAAATGTAGATAGTTATGCGCAGAGAATAAAGGGAAGTATATTGTTGATTTGTGGTATAATTAATTTATTCGTAAATTTACTTTTAAATTATTGTATATGACAGTAGCGGCGGTTAAGGAAAAATTACATCAGTACATAGACCATGCAGATGATAAAAAGGTGCAGGCTATAGCTGCTTTTGTAGAAAATGATATTGAGCATAATTATAATATATTTGATGATGAAATGATGGCTGTTTTAAAGGAAAGAAGAGCAAATTATTTGTCAGGGAAATCCAGGACTTTCACGGTTGAAGAATCCATGGAAAATGCACGGAACTACATAGCCAGGAAAAAAAATGGCATTTAACCTTGAAGTATCCGATGAAGCGGATGACGACACATTGAATGCCGTAGGCTATTATTTTGATATAAGGGAACAACTTGCAAATCGTTTTTTGAATAAGTTGCACAATATTTATACACAGATCGCTGAAAACCCACAATACTATAAATATCTTCCAAAGACCGATCATGAAAACTATAGATATACCAAACTGAAATCATTTCCATTTGTTGTTGTTTTTCGTGTAGAAGGCGAATCGGTTGTCGTTTACAGGGTCTTTAATACTTATCGAAAACCATGGTACGAATGATGCTTTGGTATGCTGGTAAAGAAATTCTGGCGACAAAGTTAAGCGCGCCAGTGAAGTCCCTTAGGGATTTAGGGTTTAAATCTTGTTGAGATTGCATAAGGATCGGTGGGGGTGTCGTAGCGTTTGTTGTCGGCGGGGAGGAGGGTGTTTAGGTCGTAGACGGTGTACCAGCCGGGGCGGCCATTGCATGCGGTGGCGTGGTGTGGCGCCGGGCCGGAGGGGTTGGCATTTTCACTGGGGATAAAGATCAGTCCATCCTGCTCATCTACGGTAAGATCGTGGGGCTGATAGAAGTCGCCATAGAGGACCTTTACTACTGCGAGGGTATTGTAATCTATGACATAGACAGAACCACGACTGCCGGGGGTAGGATTTGAGCCATCTTCCTTGCAGGCTACCAACAGGTAGTTTTTTGACGGAGACACCTCCATCTCCTGCGGAACCGCACCGACCGGGATGGCTTTCATAAGCGTATCTGTGTGGTAATCATATACACGCACATAGTTAGTGGCGCCGGAGGTATCCGGGCATGTGACAAAATACTTTGAATTATCGGGGGTCATTTCTACCTGGTGGGGCTGGCCGCTGGCAGGTATGTTTTTGATTTTGGTAAAGGCCCCGCTGCTGCTGAAGGTATATTTTATGATGTTGGTGTTAAGGGTGGCAATGAATGTATCGAAGGTGGCATTAGCCGCGAGGCCATGCGGATAGGGGAAGAAAGAGGTCAGGCCATTGAGGGCATCGGCAGATTTACGTTGGTTGATAGCCATATTAGCAGTGTTGACTGCTACCACACAACCATTGCCGGTCCAGCCGCTGACGATAAATGCGGTGTCGAGGGGTGAAAGCGTGAGGATGCTCCATGCTCCGCCGGAGCCGCCGGCAACGGCAGCGCCAACGTTGGCGCTGCTAATAACAGTATCGGCACGTACATCTATCTTCTGAACAATACTGCCGCCGAAGTAGGGCACATAGGCATACATACCATCGGCTGAGATCTCGACATCATGCGGGCTTTTGTTCAGTGCATCGCCGATATGGATGTAGCGCATGATGAGCTTGCTCTTTGCGTCTATAACAGCTATCAGGTCGCAGCCCTGGATAGTGAGGTAGATTTTTTGCCTTGTATCAGGACTGAGTGTGGGGAAAGGCAGGCTGCCGTTTTTGTCGGGGGCGCCAGAAGTAATCCAGTTTTTGAGCACATTGTATTCTGCAAGTGTGAGGGCTGTATCGAGGTGGCCGGGGTAGGTAGCGGAAACATCGAGGGAATCGTGTGCATTGCAATAATACAACAGCGGGCTGAACTGAGGGCTGAAGGCTACCACCTCGGCGCCTGTCTGGCTGCCCTCAAAGAGATATTGCCAGGTATCGAGCCGGAGCCCTGCTGCGAACTTGTAACTGGCTGCGTTGTGGCAGCCGGAATAGGTACATTTATTGATGATTATTTTTGCCACATCTGAGGGGTAGTTGCCGTCGCTGAATGGCGCGGGTACTATTTTTGGTTTATGGGTGCAGGAGGTAACGCCGGCAAGCGTTGCGAAAACTGAGAACATTAAAATTGTTATGAGGCGTTTCATAAGAAGATAAAGTTAGGTGATTTGTTGATAAGTTGATAGGTTAATAGGTTGATAGGTTGTCGTTCGGCGGGGCTCACGATGATAGGTTGACAGGTTGATAAGTTGATAGGTTGTCATTCGGCGGGGCTCATGATGACAGGTTGAATAGTTGATAGGTTGATTTAATGAGGCTGGAAATGGCTGAAAAGTAAAAATTACTGTGAATAACCGGGATTTTTACCTTTTTACCTATTAGCTATTGATAATCAGTCATGTAATTTATTTTAAAATGTAAAAATGTAATAATTTACTTCCAAAAAAGGTAAAAAAAAGGTAAAATAAGGTAAATGGTTAATAGGTTATTTGGCAAAAGTTGCAAAACAAAATAACATGAAATATATTTATCTCTTTTCGCTATTGCATTTACATAATTATTAATTTATTTTAAAATCCTAGAATAACAACAAATGTATGAATATTATTTGACATTTCCAAATAATGTGGATAAATATTTTATAAATGCAACATGAATACGTGAAGAAATATTTATTTAATATGTGTAGAAGGGTGATATTAGGACTCTGATTTATAGGATAAAGAAGGGATGATAGGAAGCGTGATGAATTAAGGGAGCGCCCGGTACTTTGTATTAGGAACGGCGACAAAATAATTCCTTAGATGATGAATGTTATTTTACATTTTTAATAATTTGTAAAATTATCTTATTGTTAAGGTATTTTAGTTAGTAACTTGCAGTAAGCATAAATCTACGATATACCAGCCTGGCTATTATTTCCTCCCTTCGCTATTTTTTTGTTTTTTGGAAATGACCTAAATATTTTCTTATGAAAAAAGTATACTTGGTTCTGAGTGCGGTATTGTTAGCACTATTCTGTAATGCCCGCTGCGGGGCGCAGATCATTACTACCATTGCAGGGAATGGTTTTGCGGCCTATTCCGGAGATAACGGGCCAGCCACTGCGGCGGCGCTGAACTTTCCTACTTCGGTATGGAAGGACAATGCCGGCAATTTATATATTTCGGAAGCAGGTAATAATTGTGTGCGAAGGGTGAATGCGGCAGGCATCATCTCTACTATTGCCGGAACGGGTGTTGCCGGATTTAGCGGTGACGGCGGACCGGCGACGGCAGCGATGTTGAATTATGCACAGGGTGTAACAGGCGATAATGCGGGCAATGTGTACGTGGCGGATCTGCACAACAACCGTGTACGTAAAATAGACGCCGCAGGCATTATATCCACGGTTGCCGGATATGGTACAGCCGGATACAGCGGTGACGGCGGGCTTGCTATCGCTGCGAAACTGAATGTGCCATGTGGTATATGTGTTGATGGTGCAGGCAATCTGTTTGTGTCGGATTATCTGAATTTCCGCATACGGAAAATAGATGGTTCGGGTATTATTACAACGGTAGCGGGAACCGGAGTACATGGATTTAGCGGTGATGGCGGGCCGGCTACCGCTGCGCAAATTGATAGTGCCACAAGTATAGCGGTGGATAACCTTGGGAATTTGTATGTTGGAGATTTTGGAAACAGCCGCGTTCGTAAAGTGAATACTGCAGGAGTCATTTCGACAATAGCGGGAACGGGAACTGCGGGCTACAGCGGCGACGGCGGGCCGGCAACAGCCGCACGGATTACCAGAGTTAACGGCTCTGCATTTGCAGATAATGCCGGTAATGTTTTTATTTCGGATTTCAGTAATAATGTAGTGCGGAAAGTAGACGGAACGGGAACTATTACAACGATCACAGGAAACGGCTTTCCCGGATGTGCGGGTGATTTTGGACTTGCTATGGCGGCCTCGATTCACCATCCTAACTGTTCTTTCACTGATGCGAACAACAATCTTTATGTGAGCGAGGAAGCGAGCAATTTAATCAGGAAAGTGCAGTTTACACCTAATTATACTGCTGATAGCTTTTCAGTTTATGTTTTTCCTAATTGTTCTGGTCCCAACATCACAATTGTGCCTAACCATTACTCGGCAGGAATGTATGTTAAGTCCTGTTTTGGAAGTGGTTATACAGATTCTTCGGTTGTGCCTTACAGCGGAACTCTCTCCATCAGTCATATTTATCCTAATTCGGGCAGTTATTCGGTGAAGCATGTTTTATACAATGGAATCGGGATAGCGATTGACAGCATCCATTATACCTATGTCCATGCTCTATGTAATTCGTTTTTATTAAAATTCTATTATGATGCAAATTATAACTGTATAAAGGATGGCCTAGACCCTGCGGTCTTTCAGCCGATAACTGTTGAAGTAGATTCTGCCGGGATTGCCATAGATACGCTTGGATGCATGAGTGGATTGAATTATACAGGATACGGACCTGTTGGGACGGTATATTCATTCAAAGTGATTTCACTTTCCCCCGGCCTACTCCCTGCGTGTCCGGTTACCGGCGTTATGAATGATACAATAAGTGGTACGAGTTATTCGCCCGAGGGGAAATATGTAGGGTTATACTGTAGTTCAACACCAGGATATGATCTGAAGGTATTTGCTTCTTTCAGAGCCGGTCCACATAGTTTCTATGGGCAAATTTTAGCAATGAATACATTTTGTATCCCACCAACTGCGACAATCACAATGCAATTGAGTCCAAAGTTTGCCAGTTATCTCTATTTTTATCCTGTGCCTACATCAATATCTGGCGGTAATATTACCTGGAACATATCTACACTTTCAGCCTTTATGGCGCAGCCTTTTTTGATTAGCGGGGTATTACGCAGTGCCGGCATCTACTATGCCCCGGGGGACACCGCAAATACGAACTACTTTATCAGTCCAACGGCAGGCGATATTAATCCTGTGGACAACGTGGTGATCAGGGTAGACACTGTAAATGCATCGCTCGACCAAAATTGGCTAGAAGTGATGTCCTCCGGCTGTATAGTTCCCGGTAGCAATAACCTGGAATATAATATCCGCTTTGAGAATACCGGTAATGATACTGCATTTAATATCTATGTGCTGGATACTTTATCGGATAATGTGGACCCCAGATCAATGCGGATTGTTGCTGCATCGGCAGAAATGTACACTACGATACTCAAAGACGGCGGAATTAATATTATCAAGTTCGATTTTCCGGGGATCAATCTCCTGGACAGCTCTCATCACGGACAGTGCGATGGAATGGTTATCTTCAATATCAATGTGAAGAATGGCTTGACTGACGGCACTGATATACTAAACCGTGCGGGTATTTATTTTGATGATAACCCGGTGGTGATGACCAATTTGGTAGGAAATACAATTGGGTGTCCGACGGGGGTACGAAAGGTAGCGAATGGTGGTAGTGTGGAGATTTATCCTAATCCTGCAAATGATGAGCTGACCATAAAATGTGATAAGGATTTCTACACATCATTCACAGTTACAAACACAATGGGGCAACTATTGCTGCAACAGGCAGTGATCGGTACGGAAACTAAATTAAATGTGAAGTTGTTACCGGCGGGGTTGTATTATGTGATGTTGCGGGGTGAGGGTGGAAGTGTGGTGCGGAAGGTGGTGAAGGAGTAGGCGCGAGAAGACCACCCCCGTTTAATTCAAATCCTTCGGTTTGAATTAATCATCCCCTCCTAAAAACAGGAGGGGAGTGTGTTGCGTATGCGCGAGTATCCTTCGGGAGCCAGCCTGTCGGTTGCTGGTGAGCGTGTTGTGAGGAAAGTTGTGAAGGCATAGTCCAGGGAATGAAATAAGCCCAAATAATAACATATCCTGTAATACATGCTTAAAATCATGAAAAACACTTCCCCCTTTTGCATAACTTTGCGCCACTAAAAAAACTAAAATGACAGAAGTATATATTATTTCGGCAGTGCGTACTCCCCTTGGTGCATGGGGTGGCTCACTGAAAGATCTTTCATCTACCAAACTGGGTTCAATAGCCATTAAGGGAGCTTTGGAGAAGGCAGGTGTTAATGCTGACAGCGTAAATGAGGTACTTATGGGCAGTGTGCTGCAAGCCAACCTGGGACAGGCGCCCGCAAGGCAGGCGGCCCGTTTCGCAGGCATACCGGACAATGTACCGTGTACAACGATAAACAAGGTTTGCGCCAGCGGTATGAAGGCAGTGATACTTGGCGCGCAGTCCATCATGCTTGGTGATGCCGATGTGGTGGTAGCCGGTGGAATGGAAAGCATGAGCAATGTGCCATTCTATAATGAAAATCTGCGTTGGGGTAATAAATACGGAAATGTGACCCTGATAGACGGTCTTGCAAAGGATGGCCTGACAGATGTGTACCATAACTACCCCATGGGTAACTGTGCCGACCTTTGTGCTAAAGAAATGAATATCACCCGCGAGGAGCAGGATGCCTTTGCGATAGAAAGCTTCAAACGCGCCCAGGCGGCATGGGAAGCCGGCAGGTTTGATAATGAAGTAATACCTGTGGAAGTACCTCAGAAAAAAGGCGATCCCATCAAGGTGACAAAGGACGAAAATCCATGGAATGTGAAGTATGATAAGATACCCGGCCTGCGTCCTGCCTTTACAAAAGACGGGACAGCTACTGCCGCCAACAGCAGTACCATGAATGATGGTGCAGCGGCACTCGTGCTTATGAGCAAAGAAAAAGCTGAAGCGCTGGGTTTAAAGCCAATTGCAAAGCTGATAGGCTATGCCGATGCAGAGCAGGCGCCCGAGTGGTTTACCACTACTCCATCGCTGGCTGTGCCTAAGGCAGTAGCAAAAGCAGGACTGAAGATGGAAGATATTTCGTTCTTCGAATTGAATGAGGCTTTCAGTACGGTTGGCATTGTGAACACACGCATTATGAAGCTGAAACCGGAACAGGTGAATGTGAATGGTGGCGCTGTGGCAATGGGACATCCGCTGGGGGCAAGCGGTGCGCGCATCATAGCAACACTTATCAATGTATTAAAACAGAAGGGCGCTAAGTATGGCGCTGCAGGTATCTGCAATGGCGGTGGCGGTGCGAGCGCTGTAGTAGTGGAACTTGTTTAGACCTCACCCCTGCCTATCCCGATGAAAGATCGGGATTGACTTCCAAAGGAGCGGGTGATGCCGAATGAGAAACGGGTAATACTCTGTTACAATGCAATATTTATGCTTTCTTCAAAAAATGGCATAAATATTGCATTATTGTTTGTAGTATTACCCAAACCTTTTTAAATACCGAATGCGTATTTTGTTGCAGTATTTACGAAAATTTATTTCGTCGCCGGGAGGGCTATTGTATGTCTATGTTTTTATAGCCGTTGTAGCAAGCGTGCAGTTAATACTGGTTCCTGCGCATTTTTTCGCGGGCCGGGCTTATACCGACTATAATAACTATGTAATTTTCAGGCAGTCCTTTTTTCACCTTATTTCGGGGCAAAATCTTTATACACTTTATCCGGCAGAGCAGTGGGATCTTTTTAAATACAGCCCCACGTTTGCGCTTTTTATAGGGTCGCTGGCATGGATGCCGGATATGGCCGGATTAATTATCTGGAACGTTGTAAATGTACTAGCGCTATATTTTGCGATACGTGCGCTGCCATTGAAAGTTGTTGCTCAAAACAAGCTTCTTATTTTTTTGATACTGGAACTGCTGACTTCAATTCAAAATTCTCAAAGTAATGGGCTGATGGCGGGCCTGCTGATAGGTGCATTTACATCATTGCAGCGCGGCAAGGTGCAATGGGCAACGCTATGGCTTGTGTTGGCTACTTTCATTAAGGTGTATGGCGCCGTAGGTTTTTGTCTTTTCCTTTTTTACCCTGATAAAATCAAGTTCATTGTATATGCTGCTGCCTGGACAATAATTTTTACTGTGTTGCCGCTTGCGGTAGTGCCATTTCATACACTGGTATGGCAATACCAGAACTGGGGCGCTATGATGCTGGCCGATGAATCTGCATCTTACGGATTGTCGGTGATGGGGTGGTTGCATAGCTGGTTCGGGATAAGTAAGGGCAAGAGTATTGTAATACTTGCGGGGTTGTTGTGCTTCATTATTCCGTTCTTGCGCATTTCGCTCTATCAGGATGAGCTCTTTAAGCTCAAAATGCTGGCATTCATTCTGATTTGGGTTGTAATATTCAACCATAAAGCGGAGTCGCCTACATTTATCATCGCTGTGGCGGGAGCTGCGATTTGGTATTTTTCCGGACCCAGGCAATTGTGGCGGGATATACTAATGGGGTGTGTCTTCCTTTTCACCTCCCTTTCGGTAACCGACCTTTTCCCGCCGATTATAAAAGAACGTTTTTTTGAGCCCTACAATATCAAATCTATCCCGTGTATAATTGCGTGGTGCGTGGTTTTTGCCGGGTTGTTGCGGATGCAGAAAGGCGGGCCAGGTAATCTGAACTCAGAGATTACCGTACCGGCTCTTACCTGATTCCTTATTTTCGTAACTTTGGTAAGTTTCAATTATTAAAATTATGACCGCCATCGAAATAAAGAGTCTGCGAAAAGAAGTAAAAAAGTATGTTGACCATGCGGATGAGCGCATGTTAAAAGCCGTTCGTGCAATGCTGGGAGCTGATCTGGAGGATGACACAGAATCTGACGAAGATGAATGGACCTGGCCTCATGGCATGAGCGAAGCCGCAAAAGCGGATGTTCTTGAAGGTCTTGAACAATTGGACCGAGGAGAAGGAATACCACATGAAGAAGCCATTAAGATGCTCAAAGTATGGCCTGGAAAATAGTCTGGTCGGTCAAAGCTGTTAAGACCTGCAACGTAAATCTGGATTACCTTTTCAAGGAATGGACTGAAAGGGAGGTCAATAATTTCATATCAAGAGTAAATGATAAACTTCAGCTTATTGAAGGACAACCAAGGATTGGAATTATGTTGAACAAAAAGAAAAATATCCATGGTACTCTTGTCCATAAAAAAGTAACACTGATTTATCGCATACGAACGGTAAAAAAAGAAATAGAGCTTGTTACATTCTGGAACAATCTGCAGGATCCGAAACGATTAAAATTTGGCGGCTGATTTTCATCGTGTGTCGTATCTTGCCGCCTGTTTACATTTTCAACGGATAATGCTTCAAAAAAAGATCAGCACGCTGTTTTATAATCCGCGCACTTTATTGTTTTTTTATGTTTTTGCCGCACTGTTTATTTCCGTGCAACTGATATTGCTGGGTACTCACGCGTTTGTAATGCCCAAAGTGATACCTGTAGATATCATGAACCAGCCGCAACTGATGAATCAGTTTGTGGGTAAACAACTGACCGAATACAATAATTACATCATTTTCCGGCAATCTTTTTACCACCTGCTACATGGGTTCAACCTGTACACCATTTACCCCAATGAGCATTGGGACTTTTATAAATACAGTCCCACCTTCGCTATGTTCATGGGCGCCATCGCATGGATGCCTGACTACCTTGGCGTGTCCATCTGGAACCTGCTTAATTGTATAGCCATTTTTACAGCTATACGCATGCTGCCGTTTAATACCAAAACGCAATGCCTGCTGCTATGGTTTATTGCTAACGAACTGCTTACTTCGTTTTCAAACGCACAGAGCAACGGGCTGATGTGCGGGTTGATGGTTGCCGCCTATGCCTGTATGCAGCGCGATAAAGTGGCTCTGGCTGCATTATGGCTGGTGCTGGCTACATTCATTAAAGTGTATGGCGCTATAGGGTTTTGCTTATTTCTTTTTTATCCCGGTAAGATCAGGTTTATCTTTTACGCTTTTTTATGGACGGTATTACTTTTTGCTGTGCCGTTGCTGGTAACGTCATTTCACACACTTACCTGGCAGTATCAGAACTGGTTAACTCTTATGAAAGCCGATGCTTCCGCCGCTACGGGCCTGTCTGTAGCCGGGTGGCTTAACAGCTGGTTTGGGTTTAGTAGCAATGGAATTGTAACCATAACAGGCTTGCTTTTATTCCTTATTCCATTCATTCGCTACAAATTATACCGGGATGAGGTTTACAGGTTGCTGATACTTGCGTCCATGCTTATCTGGGTCATTATCTTTAATCATAAAGCAGAGTCGCCCACTTATATTATTGCGGTTACCGGTGTGGGTATATGGTATTTTGTAAGGCCACGGAAGGTATGGCGCACCATACTACTTTGGACGGTTCTTGTATTTACCAGCCTGTCAAACACTGATTTCTTTCCGGATTATGTCAAAAGTCATTTCATGAAACCGTATAAGATCAAGGCTGTTCCATGCATCATAGCCTGGAGTGTGGTTTTTGCGGAAATCATGTTGCTAAAGCTGCCGGGGAATGCAACCGCTGAAGATAAGTGAAGATAATAAAATAAATCCTACAATTTGAATGTTCTTTTCCATTTCTGCTTCGTTGCAAAAGTCTTTAAATAGC
>CAIMDZ010000070.1 GCA_903839875.1 uncultured Bacteroidota bacterium | reverse complement strand
TTGTGAAGGTGAGATGTTGCAACAAAATACACCTTTTGGGTGTAGTATAATAGCCAGCAAAACGTTAATTATCAACGCTTTGATGGCTTATTATATTTTAGCTTGCGACTTTTGGGTTATAGCAATGAGACAACTATACCCGAAATATTTTGTCACAATAATTGCGGTGATCTTTTGCTGCTCCAGTTATAGTTGTAAAAAATCCGCTAATAATCCATCGTTTGATTTTACATGGATCGGCGCGCAAAATATTGATAGTACAATTACATTTCATGCTAATGCGCCTGCCGGCAGCGCCTTTTTATGGAACTTTGGAGATGGAACGTCTTCGACTGATTCTGCGCCATCACATAAATACATTTTCATTGATTCCTTTGATGTCCTGCTTACAGTAAATAATAATGCTCCTTCTTCAGTTTTAAAAAAAATATTTATTGGCCCGCCTATGGATTTTACCTTGTCGGGGGTACAACTGGTTGGCAATAATCTTACTTTTCAAAGTACCGCCGTTGCGGGCAGTAACTGTGTATGGGATTTTGGTGACGGAGGTACAGGAACCGGTGTTTCCGCGAGTCATGTGTATGCCGCTGCCGGAACATATAGCGTATCGCTGACGGTAAATAACGGCATCGGAGGTATAGCGAAAAAGACTTTGGGGATTTTTACTGATCCCGTTTATACCAACCTTATAGCCGGGTCCAGATTGTTTCACCATACTTATAGAGATAATTTCGGAAATCCTGTTATGCCGGATGTATACGTAACAATAGGCCTTATAGATGCTTTGACCATAAAATTCGGATCAGTGACATTACCCTATACCGGGTCAACCGATTCTGTTTTGATATTTTCTATCGGACCTCCTAATATTTATACGTACGACTATACCACCCTGAAATTCAATCATATTTCCGGTAGCATTGACTATTTGCACGAGTATCACGTAAGCGCCGGGGCAGGAACTGCCTATGATCACTACTTCACCCCATGACCGTCCTATTGTCAACTTAAAAAGACCTTAAAATGTATTAATCTTACGGATATTCAGGAATTAAAGGGCGTACAATGACCCTCATCGGGTTGCCGGATGACCTTTATCACTCATAAATAAATACAAACCATTTGTTAATGTGAATATTGGTATTATATTTGTGCAGTAATTAAGGAACAAAAAATGACCTTGCTATGAAAGTAAAAGGTATTTTGATCATATTTATATTCGCATTTTGCGGGAATAGCAGCAGCATATTGGCACAGTCGAGTGTCATAGGTGCTGTTTCCGCTACCGTAGTTCAGCCGATAGCAATTACCAAAAATGTGGATATGAATTTCGGGAATGCAGCTGTCTCCGCATCAACCGGTGGTTCACTCATACTTACTCCATCAGGAACAAGGACTACAGGTGGTGCAGGCGTGACATTACCCGCTACTGCCGGTACCATAGCTGCCGCTGGCTTTACTGTAAGCGGGGCACCCGGTTACACCTATGCAATCACACTACCGGCAAGCACGGTGATCAACGGACCGGGAAGCGCTTCTATGTCTGTCAGCAGTTTTACTTCTGCGCCATCGGCTACCGGTACCTTAGGGTCAGGTGGCACCCAAAGTATTGCAGTAGGAGCTACCCTATATATTGCAGCAGCCCAGGCGCCCGGTAACTATACCAATGCTACAGCCTTGCCGGTGACAGTTAATTATAATTGAGTACCAATTGCGTATATAATATAAAGGGAAGATAGAAAATATATACGTACGGAAAAATGATTACCTCAATAACGTAACATTCCCTTTCTTAGAGAACACCTTTCCCGTATTAGTAACAGCTTCCAACTGGTAAACATATACATCGAACGGCTGTGGTACGCCTTTGTATTTGCCATCCCAGCCCTCTTCTATATTTGTGGTTTCAAAAACAACATTACCCCAGCGGTTGTAAATCCTGAAATAATTGAGTTTTGCAATTCCCCTGATGAGCAGCCTGAAAATATTATTTGGGCCATTGCCCGGTGAAAATGCATTCGGCACATCAATTACGGATTCACTGTTGACGTAGATACTGATGGAGTCCACAATTTTACAACCCCATTCGGTGGAGGCATGTACTATATACTTAGTGCTTACCACAGGTGTAGCTGTAGGAGAAGAGATGTTATAATAATCGAGACCTGCCGGAGGGAACCATGCAAAATACATGCAATTGGATTTTGTCGGTATCTGGTACGATTCACCGGGGAATAAGGTTACAGAGTCGCCGAGGAAGATATTTGCGGCAGGACTAATGATTACTGTTGCATGAACTGTATCAAGACATCCGTAGCTGCTGGTAGCTACCCCATAGTACGACAGTGAAGTTATAGGATGTGCCGTCGGATTCTTTAACGCAGAGTCATTAAGGTATAGGCCGGGGTGCCAGCGGTAAGTGGTATTAGGATCGGTGGATGTTGGCAGGAAGATAGCCGAGTCATGAGGACACAAATGGAAAGTAGCATCCAGGTTGGCGAAATTACCGGGGTGCACCATAATCATAGCTGAATCACGGCCTGTGCAACCGGCAGGAGTGGTAACGGTCAGGAACAGTTTGGTTGAGTCGCCAGTGAAGACAACGGTTGATGTAGTTGAATCATCAAGGTAGCCACCCGGCGACCATGTATACTGATAATGCGTGTACCATGAAGGGGTTACAGTTGCATGCAAATGCAGGGAATCATACTGGCATACGAATTTATTGCCACCCATAAATACTACCGGCTTGGGTTGTACATCAATATAGAACGAATCAATGATGTCAGAGCAGGTAGAAATTGATGCCCGCACATAATACATGGCTGAGGTATCGGGAACAATAGTTGTGGTAAGCATTGTAGCGTTTGCAATGCCTGCGGTAGGTGTCCATTGATAGGTCATGCCTGGGGTACCTGCAGCGCGAACCTGGATATAATCACCGCGGCAAATGGCTGTATCTATCATCGGAAAGTGGAGCGTATCGTATAAGTTAGTGACATTTAATGTGTCAGATGAAGGGCATCCGACAACAGTCACTCTAAGCCAGTAGGTGCCTATTGTGGTAGCAATGATGGATGAAGTTGTAGCGCCGGTGTTCCAGAGGTAGGTGGATCCGGGAGGGTAAGTATAGATGGATTGTATAACAGGATTAGCTCCGTTACAAATTGCCGTATCCGGGCCAAGATCAACGAGGGGTAATGGGGAAATGGTCACAGTAATGGCGTCAGTTGTGGTGCAGCCATTGGGGTAAGTGACAGTTAAGGAATAAGTACCGGTTGTGGAAACAACTATGGAAGATCCGGTACTGCTGGTACTCCAGAGCCAGGTGCTGCCTGCTGGTTGCGGCGAGGATAAAGTGATTGAATTGCCGATACAGAACGCGGTATCATTACCTAAATTCACTAGAGGTACAGGCATAAACACAACATGGAAAGTATCAACTTTGGAAGCGCAGGTATTAGAACTGATAACGCGGTAGGTGCCGGAGGCACCAACCGAAATAAACGGGGCCGTACTTCCCGTACTCCAATTGTAGGTGGCATAGCCTACAGGCGCTGTAAGCGTCAGGAGTACAATGGAAGAACATACGCTGGTATCATGGCGTGCGGTTGTAGTATCATTTGGCCTGATGGTGAAATGGAAAGTATCTACACGCATTGAACAACCCACCATGGACTTTACGTAATAAATACCCGTGGCTGTTGCTTCAATGGAAGAGGCGGTACTTCCCGTACTCCAGACATAGGAGGTATAGCCAGGCGGAGCAAAAAACCTTGCAGAATCTATACCCCTGCATACAGTGGAATCATGGCGGAAATAACTTGAATCAGAAATGGAGGTGAAAACATGAAAAGTATCAACGAGGGTCGTGACACCACAGGTAGCACAGATGACAATATAGGTGCCGGTTGCTCCTACCCGCCTTGTTGACATGCCGGTACCGTCATCCCAGTAATAAGTGGAATAACCCGGCGGAGCCGTAAGTGTGAGGCTGTCTGCACTGCAATATGCAGTATCATGATGGGTACGTGCAGTATCCGGAGGGGCTATTGTATTGGCATATTTGCTGACATAAAAATACTCACTGGTGCCACCTGTAAATATATCAGGGCCAACGGTAAAAGGAACGAAATAATCACTGCACAGGAAAACATTCCCATTGTGGTCGCAGGCGATACCTACCTGGTCGTCGGCCCCGGAACTGAGGCCTGCATAACCTACAACGCCACCCGTTAGGTTATACCCGGCAATGAATACAGGATCAGGGCCTGTTTTGCCATCCGTGACGACGGCCAGTGTAGCCGTATCAATCGTTATTGGGTTATGGTAAGTACCGCATACCCACACCTGTCCGCAGGATGCCAGGGCTATACCATAACCCCATACGCCTGTTAAGTCTGAACTTATGGTCTTAGACCAGGTGACCATATCGGATGCTGAATACTGAACCAGGAATAATGCCAGTTGTGGTGTTGAAGGATGTGTCCGGGTAATTGTAGTTGCTCCGAAAGTAATGGATGCATCTCCGAATCCGCCGGTTGTATATACGTTACCGGCATTATCGCTCACAATATTAACTGCAAAAGACCCATTGGCGCCACCGCCTGCCTCTGCCCATGCAGGTGTTCCGGTAGCGGAAAGTTTGGCAACATAGGCAAGTGGCCTGGTAAAAGTGTTACTGATGGTTGAAGAGCCGACAGCCATGGTAGGTGAGGAAAAACATCCGGAAATATATACATAACCGGTGGAGGCTACCGCGACGCCAAAACCATAATCATTCCCGGTGCCACCAATTGATTGTGCCCAAACCGGGACACCTGCTGAGGTGTATTTGGCAACGAAAATATCGTAAGTGCCGCTTGCACCCGCATTTGTCAGTGTAGTGCCGCCGATTGTCATGGTAGGTTTGCTATAGGAGGAAGTGATATAAATATCGCCGGCGGCATCACAAACAACCCCGCCGATAGTCATTATCCAGGCGCCCACGATACTGATGTAATTTGGTACGATATTCCCGTCAGCCACTGCCCAAAGTACAGTACCGGTCGGGCTTACCTTTGCGAGAAAGTACTGAGCCGTACCGGCGGGATAAATATTGGTTAAAGTAAATGATCCGATGGTCATTGAAGCGCTGGTAAATGAACCAAACAAGATCACGTTACCGGAAGGGTCTGTAGCAAGATTATTCAGGTAAGTATTTCCGCTTGTGGTACCATCAGCCCATAAGGGTACACCGGTATTATCGTACTTTACCCACATCGCCTGGTATCCGGTACCACCTGATGGAGGAACAGTATAAGGACCAAAGGTTAATGTGCCTGCGCCGAATTTAATACCTCCGCCCCATACGTTTCCTGTAGGGTCGGTGGCAACCGCCCAGGCATCATCCCCGGCGCCATCGGATCCCCGGCCCCAGCTCCAGCTCTGTGCAGATGCATTTGTTGTATACAAACCGGCAAACGCAAAAAATAACAGAACTCCGAGGGCGCAGGATGATATATTTTTCATTTTGTCTTGTGTTTATACTCAAAAATACGAATAAAAAGATAGGAATATAATAAATATTAAAAAACATATACAAGGGTAAGATTTTTTAATTTGAAATTAATAAATGCTTATCCAAAGTATATTCTCTTCGTGCCTGTGAAAAAAATACATTGAAATGCCTTCATGAAACATACTTCCGGACTTTTTGCTTACTTTGAACTATAATCCAATGAAGAAGTCCGGAATAATATTTGTTATTGCAGTTATTGCATTTTCTTCCTTTAATTCAGGGAAGGATGCAACGGGCTACCATACGTATTATAATGAATCAATAAACAAATTTGCCGTTCAGCAGGAAGCATTACTCAATCTGATAAAATCTGCAGATCTTTCGGCGGATGACAGCAGGATGCAGATAAAGAAGGCGCTTTCCCTGTCGAGGCTGGAGCTGAAAAATATTGATCTGTGGTTGCGGTACTTTGAACCGGTAGCCTATAAAAAGATCAACGGGCCCTTGCCCGTGGAATGGGAAAATGAAGTGTTTGAAAAATATGAAATACCATACAGGAGGGTAGGAGCGGGACTGACACTGGCTGAGCTTTATCTGAATGAAAAAATGGCAGATAAGGATTCATTGCTGCATTTAATACAATCATCTGTTGAAGCAATAAAAACATATCTGGCCGACTCCATAACAGGCCAGTTGGACACCTGCAATCATTTTTTTCTTGCCAACAGATTGTATTTATTGAATCTTGCTACTATTTATACTACAGGATTCGAATGCCCCGGAAAAGAAAACATAATCGCTGAGTTACAATCAATGGTGAGCAATGTAAAAAATATTTACTACTACTATAATCAAAGCTTTCCGGACCGGCCACTTACAAAAGAGTACCTCGACCTTTATGCTAAAACTATTGTTTTCGTAAACAGTCAACCACGCGATTATACGCAATTCGACCATTTCACTTTTATCAGGGATTATGTAAACCCGCTTTTCAGGATCAACCAGCAGCTTATCAATGATTACAAGGTGGTTTCGGTTAGTTACAATGACTATACATTGAACAATAAGTGTACCTCTATATTCGACAAATCGTTGTATCAACCGCAAAACACAAAGGGGATTTACTCACTGGTGGATGACACTGAATCGCTGGGGGAGATCAACAAAGCGGGCAAGCTGCTTTTTTATGACCCGATACTATCAGGAAATAATGAACGGGCCTGCGCATCGTGCCACAAACCCACGCAATACTTTACGGATAACACAACGCATACTGCATTGCAGTTCAACAGAACTGATAGACTTACCCGTAATACGCCTACATTGATTAATGTGGTCTATAACCATCTTATAATGCTCGACGGAAAGCATATAACACTGCAAGGTCAGGGCAGGGATGTAATAACAAATCCTATAGAAATGGGAGGTAATGAAAATGAAATTATAGAAAAAGTGATGAGTTGCAAGGAGTATAAAACCGTATTCAAAAAGGCGCTCAGGTTCACTCCTGAGGAACATGAAATTACCCTTAATCACCTCGTGTCGGCTATAACCATGTACTATAGTGAATTCAGCAATTATTCAGCCCCGTTTGATAATGCAATGAACAATAAACAACCCGTAGGGAAGGAAATAATAAAAGGCTTCAATTTATTTATGGGAAAAGCCCAGTGCGCCACGTGTCATTATGTACCGCAATTTAACGGGGTGAAGCCTCCTTTTATCAGTTCCGAATTTGAAGTGATCGGGGTGCCGGAAGATAAAGGGTATAAAAAACTCAGCAACGACCGGGGCAGGTACGTTATTAACGCTGCTCCTGAAACAGACCGGTCGTTCAGAACCGGATCATTGCGCAACGCGCAATACACAGCCCCATACATGCATAACGGCGTTTTCAATACGCTGGACGAAGTGATGGACTTTTATGAAGGAGGTGGAGGCGCAGGCCATCACCTGGCGATTAAGAACCAAACATTGTCATCCGACTCTTTAAAACTGACTGAAAATGAAAAAAAAGATTTAATTTCATTTCTGCATTCTTTAAACGAGCATGTTATTTTTCAAACACCCCCCGAAAGTTTACCGGCTTCAAAAAATAAGGCGCTTAATTCACGGAAAGTAGGTGGTAATTACTAAATTGATTAAAAAATGAAACGACCATGCTAAAGCTGATGTTTGGTACAAGAGGAATGATCCCGATAGCTATCGGGACATTCGTTTGCAACATTCAGAAGTTCATGGGAGTTCTCCCGATAG
>CAIMDZ010000069.1 GCA_903839875.1 uncultured Bacteroidota bacterium | reverse complement strand
ATTAATAATTTTTCTATTATTGCCTGTCATAATCTGCGTAAATGGAATTCCAAAGTCACTTCACGGTCAAACCTCAGCCCAGGCTGAATACGACACAATTAATAAAAATAAAATTGCCGTGCCTTTTAATTGTGTTTTAACGGAAGCTATCAATAAAGCAATACCTTATAAATACAAGTACAACATAACACTTATATCCTATCCATCCCAGGGAAACCTGATGTGGTATTACCAGAATATAAATGGGATTTTTAATCAGGCTACATTTGATTATATAAGCGCAAGGATATCAGCAGGGTACGAACCGTGTTTGGCTCAAATGTCCTATAGCGGCACTTTTCCAAATGCATACAGTTCTGTGATCCCTTCCATTTATTACAACCTGAGCAGCACGGACAAGCAACGAATATCAAATAACGAAAAAAATGCGCAAAATGAAGCCAACCAGTTGATCAATTCCTATGAAAACAATTTTGGAGCAATTTCGGAAAAGGACTTTGATAATTACGATACAATATATGGAAAATATCCGCAAGGAAAGCTTGATTATATTATAGGCATCATCGCCGGCAGTTGGAGTGGCCATGATTCTTCCAGGCTTACGCCACTAAGTTATTCTCAAATGAGAAAGTCGCCAGACCTCAATGCTATGTTACCCAACATGCCTGCAAAAGGAGCGCCCGTTGTTGAGAACCTCTCAGTTTATTTAGATAAAGTTTCAGACAATGACGCCCTGTTTGATTCTTTATCAAATGGATTATGGACAATCAGACAGTTGAAAAACAATACCTGGCATCCAAATGATACAAATGGAGGGATGAAAACTGTGAACCCCTTCACTGGTGCAGTATCCGCTGGTTACCAGGTAGGTTACCAGGTTGCTAATTCAATTAGCAATATCCAAAATGATTTATCGAATACTAACAAATACATAGATATTACTATGCATATGACAAAAACAGGTAATTGCGAAATTGTTATTGTTACATCCTGGAACACCGGAATGATTGATACAATCACCTACTCGCTGCCAGATAGTGTGTATGTAGATATGTATCCAATTTCAACCGGAATGAATGATGAAATAATAGAACTTCTTTATGGTGGGTTTACAATGGTTTCAACAAGTCCCGCACTTTGGAATGACAGAACTAATACCGGATGGTATTTTGGCTACCCAATAAACCAGGCCATCAAAAATGGAACAAGTGATGTAACCGGATATAAATTTATTTCCTGGCCACCTGCCTATGACATGAGTTCTCTCAGTGACGGAGGCACATTTGGATATATTACTCACCTATTAATATGCAATTATGAAAAAATGTCCATTACTATGGGCGATTTTGGCAATAATTATACTAACGGCACATCGGATATAGCTTTTCCAGTTGTGTCTGTGCCTCAAATGCAACAGACTGCCTATGTAATTGGGGGAGATTTTTGTTTCCCTCAATCAGAAAAATAAAAATGCAGGAACTTCACCAACGGTTTTCATACTGACTATCGTATTTTCAGCCATATTGAACCGCCACACGCACCCTGTAAGCGGGTGCGCCTATTCGTGGAGAATTCGCGATGCAGGGTAGTAATTCACATGGCAGGTACTGATAGCGTAGTAAGCAGCCATAAGAACCTAGTCGTAGACATTTACCAAACCATTTTTCTTTTTTAAATTTTGGGGAAGAATACGGGAATGGGGACCGTTGTATAAAAACTAAAGCCAGTTTCATCACCGGTACAAACCGGGAGAGGAGGAACTGGCATCACTATACAAAGTTACAATATTTCAGAAAATCGGGAAGTTCCTGTGAGAAGGACCACGAAAATAGTTGGGACACGCAGTCAGAAATATGGCCGACTTGTTTTTTTTGGGGGGGAAGACTATTGCGAACGGGTTAAATATTACCGCTTAATTGAAATTCATTTTGAATGCTTTTCTGGTAATCTTTAAAATACCCCCAGGGATCGTCGGGGTGCTGTTTTTTGTATTGGAGAAAAAATGTTTTTTCCGCCGGCGACATAAGAAGTATCCTCCTTTCTTCTTCCGGCATTCCTGATAACTTTTTAGCAGCAGACTTAGACCTTTTAGCCCAAAGGTTATCATCCAGTTTGGCCAGGAATGATTTAAGTTTTGAGATTTCAGACAGTATGCCTGTATCCTTCAATAAAACTTTCCTGTTTTCAGTTAACAATTCAGTGAAGTGCTTTACTGTCAGTGAATTTATGCTTTGAGGCGATTCTTTCAAGTTCATTACGGTCTATTTTTATTTGAGCAAATCTTATAGGCTTACCTTCAAAATCCGTATGTTCAAAGTTACGGAATTTAACGCGATTCTGAAAATTATCCAAAAGCAGGCTTGCCCTGTTATTTATAGTTCCTGCAACTTTTTCATATTGAGCTATTGGCACATAGCGCCCTGTAACATCTCCCCTTTCAAGGTTACTTATAAATGCTCTTATAGGATCAGCGCTGTAAATAAAAACTTCCACCGTATATCCGGCATCTAATGCATATTGAACAAGCCGGATAAACCGATCGTCATTGTTGATAGTGCCGTCATAGATCAATTCATGCTCAGCGATTGCAGCAAGATGCGTGGATTTACCGGAAGCTGGCAGCCCTGCAGCAAATACCCACTGGTCGAAGTTATACCGTTCAAAAGCAAACCTTTTCAAACATTTTTTTTATGTTTGTATTTGCAGGTAGTAAGCCCGTTT
>CAIMDZ010000068.1 GCA_903839875.1 uncultured Bacteroidota bacterium | reverse complement strand
TCTACATTCCTTGTTGCCAATTTCTCTACATTCCTTGTTGCCAATTTCTCTGCATTCCTTGTTACGAATTTCTCTGTAGTCTTATTTACCGATTACACATGTTAACTCTCTCTAAATTTCTATCTCTATTACTAGACCTATTCTGTTCTCAACCAAATTACTCTACGATTGAAAAGGAAATTCATCGTGGCGTAGAACAGATTCTTCTATCGCTCTTTTTAAAAAGCACACTTTTTCTGCGTACATTGGGCAGACATTTTTTAGCATTCCTTTAGATAAAAATGTCCTGCCATACTAAACCAGCATTAACACCTCACTACATTTTTATTAATTCACTAAGTTTCATTTTAACAAAGGAATGTGTAAATTTACCTTTCCAATAAAATTAACTACACAAGCTACAAATGGCATTATTAGGTAATCTGATAGCTCGTTCCTTAAAACTCAGGAAAAAATTCAACTTACCGGTGGCCAGTCCACAAACCTACCAGCGCCATACTTTACGGCATTTACTGGAACGGGGCCAATACACAGCATTCGGAAAATATTACGGTTTTGGTGATATACTGAGCAAGGAGATAGATTTTGTTAAGATATACCGTGAACGTGTACCTTTGTGCTCGTATACCGAAATGCATGCGCAATGGTGGAACCGCAGCCAGAAGGGAGAGGAAAATGTATCCTGGCCGGGGAAGGTGAAGTATTTCGCATTGAGTTCAGGTACGTCCGAGTCTGCAAGCAAGCATATTCCTGTTACGCAGGATATGATCAAATCTATCAAGAAAGTCGGGTTCAAGCAATTGTACAGCATGGCTAATTTTTCCATTAAGCCTGCTGCTTTCGGGAAGGGGATACTGATGCTGGGCGGTACTACGTCATTGTTTGAAAAAGGCGGTTATTATGAAGGCGATATGAGTGGTATCAGCGCCAAGAATATGCCCAGGTGGATGTCGGCAATGGTATATAAACCGGGGCAGCGGATATCAAAACGGCTGAAGTGGGAAGACCGGATAAAACTGATAGTGGAGAAAGCGGCACATTGGGATGTGGGAACAGTATGTGGTGTGCCTGCCTGGGTGCAGATAGTGATTGAGCGTGTGATAAAACATTATGGTGTAAAGAATATACATGAGATATGGCCTAACCTGAGTGTATATATTCATGGGGGCGTGTCTATAGAACCTTACAGGGAAAGCTTTAAAAAGCTGTGGGGCAAGCCCGTGACCTTAATTGAGACTTATATGGCTTCAGAAGGGTCGTTTGGTTTTCAGGCAAGGCCGGATGCAGGTATCAAGCTGGTGCTGAATGCTTCGATCTTTTATGAGTTTGTACCATTCAATGATGAAAATTTTGATGAGGATGGAAACCTACAGGCAAATGCCCAGGCATACATGGTGCATGAGGTACAGGAAGGGGTGGAGTATGCCGTGGTGCTGAGCACCTGCTCAGGCGCATGGCGTTACCTGATAGGTGATGTGCTGCGGTTTACAAATGCACGGGAACACGAGATTGCAATCGTAGGCCGAACCAAACAATTCCTGAGCCTGTGTGGTGAGCATATGTCGGTTGACAATATGAATAAGGCGATTGAGACGGTTTCCAAGAAACTGAATATAACCATACGTGAATTTGCGGTAGCGGGCCTGAAGCATGACAACCTGTTTGCGCATCAGTGGTATATAGGTTGTGATGATTTACATGTGGATGCAAAGAAGGTGAAGGAATTGCTCGATGCCACGCTGTGCAGTCTGAATGACGACTATGAGGTTGAAAGGACATCGGCGCTGAGGGAGATATTTGTAGAGATACTGCCGGGACGTGTGTTCATTGATTACCTGAGATCGAAAGGGAAGGAAGGGGCGATGAGTAAATTCCCGAGGGTGCTGAAGAATGGGATGCTGACGGATTGGGAGGTGTATCTGAGTAAGAATAAGGTTGCTCATCAGGTTTCACATGTATAGGGGTTGGTTTCACACGGAGGTAAGGGTTTCACGCCAAGGCACAAAGGGTGGACCCGTGTTGTGTTTTTAAGCTCGCAAAGGGAGGGGATTTAAACAGAGAGATTCGGGGTAGCGTAAATGTCTCACACTAATGCGCTAAGGCGAAAAGATCATGATGTATTAGGTTTGGTGTTTTATAAGGGCGCAAAGTAACGTTATGAGGCCTGACCGATTAACTGCAACAATCTTAATTATCTCAATTCTAACCTTGCATTATTCTGTGCCTGTATAATAATATTCGTTCCTTACCTTTATGCACGAATTTAACTAACGATGAATAAAAAAATTCTTATTACAGGAGCAACTTCGGGTTTTGGTAAGGCAATTGCTTACAAGTTTGCAAAGGGCGGATATGATATATGCATTACAGGCCGTAGAGAAGACCGGCTGAAGGAAATAAAAGAAGAAATAGAAAAGGAGTATGGTGTTAAGGTGATAACACTTTGTTTTGATGTGCGGAACCGTAAGCAGGTGGAAGCTGCACTGCAGGGATTGAAAGCTCATGTAGACCGTATTGACATACTGGTGAATAATGCAGGGCTGGCATCAGGGATGGCTACTATTGATGAAGGTGATATTGACGACTGGGAGGTGATGATAGATACCAACCTGAAAGGGCTGTTGTATGTGACACGGCAAATAGCGCCGATGATGCGTGCACAGGCGGGCGGGCATATTATAAATATAGGCTCCACGGCGGGTAAAATGGTGTATAAGAACGGGAACGTGTATTGTGCCACCAAGTATGGAGTAGAAGCGCTGAACCAGGCGATGCGGATAGACCTGTTGCCTTACGGGATAAAAGTAACGGCGATCAATCCGGGCATGGCGGAAACGGAGTTTTCGCTGGTACGGTTTAAAGGTGATGCGGAGCGGGCGAAGAATGTATATAATGATATTAATCCTTTACGGGCTGAAGATATTGCAGATATAGCGTGGTATGTTGCTAACCTGCCCCCGCATTTATGCATCAATGATTTGACGGTAACTTGTTTGACGCAGGCTACAAGTGTGTATGGGATAAAGGAAGCGGAGAGGGTGAAGCCTGATGGAAAGTAAAAAATCAAAAATGAAGACCAAAAAGTACGTCACATTTTTTAGCAACTGTCTTTGCTGTTCAGTGAAATTGTTTTAGTAAATTTGTAATAAATCGCTTATTATGGGTGCAACCACAATAAAGGATATCAGAAAAGAAGTAAAGAAAAATATAGATTTTGCTGACGATAAGACAGTGAAGATGATTTATGCAATGCTTGAAGTTGAACAGCACGAAGACGAATGGTCTGATCCTGCATTTATTGCAGAAATGGACAGGAGAACGAAGGAATACGAATCTGGCAAAATAAAGACTTTTAGCCTTGAGGAAATGGAAGCAAATGCACGTAAGGCATATAAAGCGCGTAAAAAATGAGTGTTTTCCATTTGGAATTTCATCCAGATACTTCCGGCGATTATGATGAAGCCTACGCCTGGTATGAAGATAAAACAGAAGGATTGGGTGAGCAATTTTTGGCTGATGTCAGAAATAAAATAAAGGTTATATTCGCCAATCCTGAAATTTTTAGCGTAAAAAGTAAGCAGGGTTATCGTGAGGCGAAATTAGATGACTTCCCTTACACGGTGGTTTATCGGATACTCAAAAAAAGAAAGGTGATATTCATTTCATCTATTCATCATCAGAGCAGGCACCCAAGGATGAAGTATCGTAAATTAGTATAGAACCGGTCATTAGTGATTTTTGAGTTTATCAAAGAACTGCATTAAATGTTCACATCAACAACAAAAATAAGAGTACGATACGGAGAGACAGACCAGATGGGCTATCTCTATTATGGCAATTATGCGCTGTATTACGAGGTTGGCAGGGCAGAGTCTATCAGGGAACTTGGCTTTACTTATCGCGAATTGGAAGAGATGGGGGTGATGATGCCGGTGGTGGAATTGCATACTCATTATTACAGGCCGGCATTGTATGATGACCTTGTGACAGTGAATACAATATTAAAGGAATTGAGCAATGGACCAAAGATACAGTTTCATTCAGAGCTGTATAATGAGGCAGGACAGTTGCTGAATAAGGGGGTAACGACACTTGTGTTTTATGACCCGATAGAAAAAACGAAGATAAATATGCCGCAGGAATTATTTAACCGGTTGACACCATTTTTTACCAGGAAGGATGAGTAATGTAAAAGCCCATATAATCACTATAGGTGATGAACTGCTTATAGGCCAGGTAATAGATACCAACTCTGCCTGGATTGCGCAGCATCTGAATAAGCTCGGTATTGATGTGGTACGACGGGTGGCTGTTGGGGATGACCGTGATGCTATATGGCAGGCACTGGAGGAAGCGATACTGAAGCCGGGTGTAGTAATTATTACCGGTGGGCTTGGACCAACTGCCGATGATATTACCAAGCCGCTGTTGTGTGAATTTTTTGAAGGCAAACTTGTTGTGGATGAGCGTGTGCTTGATCATGTAAAAAACATTTTTGCAAAACG
Source organism: uncultured Bacteroidota bacterium (assembly GCA_903839875.1). Lineage (GTDB taxonomy): Bacteria > Bacteroidota > Bacteroidia > Chitinophagales > Chitinophagaceae > Nemorincola. The sequence goes on along the minus strand of CAIMDZ010000068.1, from coordinate 8,844 downwards.
CAACAGGCCATTCCTGGAAAGAAACAGGAAGCAGGCTGAGGTGCCGGATAATTGCACTGTGCTATTCAATAAAATGGGTACCGCGCCGGGTATGTGGTGGGAAGAAGAAGACCAGGTAGTGGTGGCTTTGCCGGGTGTTCCATTTGAGATGGCTTCCATAATGGAAAATGAAGTGTTGCCGAGGTTAGCGCAAAAGTTTAATAGTGACGCAATAGAGCATCGTTCGGTTATTACAGCCGGTGAAGGGGAAAGTTTTGTGGCAGAAAAATTGCAGGATATAGAATCTGCTTTGCCCTTGCACATAAGGCTGGCATACTTACCAGGCTCCGGGATGGTGAAGTTGAGGCTGACAGGCAGGGGAGCAATGAAAGAGCAACTTATAACAGACCTCAACTTATGGCAGCAAAAATTAGCAGAAAGACTTGGGAATATTGTTGTGGCGTTAGAAGATATACCGCTGGAGATGATTTTGGGAAAGTGGTTTTTAGCAAATAAGGTTACGCTGGGAATTGCGGAAAGTTGCACGGGCGGATACCTGGCGCATCATATTACGCAGGTAATGGGGGCGTCTGCCTATTTCAAAGGATGCATAGTGTGTTATAGCAATGATGTAAAGGAAAGTGTTTTAGGTGTAAAGAAAGAGACCATCGAAGCTGAAGGCGCTATCAGTGAAAAGACCGCCATTGAAATGGCTCAGGGGGCATTCAGGGTATTGAAATCAGATTATGCAATAGGAATAACTGGTCTGATGAGTGAAGGAGGAGAAAGTTATAAAACCGAAGTGGGTACGGTATGGATGGCGGTAGCTGATAAGGATAACGTTAAGACAAAGAAATTCTGGTTTCCGTATGACCGGGTGAGGAATAAAGAAATGGCGGTGTCTATGGGCATGCTGATGCTGTGGAAGTTTGTTTGTGAATTCAAAAGTTAAACGTCAAAAGCTCAAAGTTGAGAAATGTAACTTGTATTTATTAATGAGCCAACACAATCCCAATTCTCAATTCCCAATTCCCAATTCCATGCAAATGGTATTTCTAATCGGGATGCCTGGAGCAGGGAAGACCTGGTGGGGGGGTAAATTGGCTGCTGAGTACCAGTTACTGTTTATAGATCTGGATACATTCATTGAGCAGCATGAAAAAGCAAGTATACCAGCTCTTTTTGCAACTTATGGCGAATTAGGGTATAGAGAACGTGAGCAGAAATGTTTACAAAAACTAGTTAAAGAAAATAAAGAAAGTGCTATTGTTGCATGTGGCGGAGGAACTCCTTGTTTTTACGATAATATGCAGTTAATGAAAGAAGCAGGAGTCGTGATCTATCTAAAGGCAGAAACCACGACACTGATCAGGAATCTGAACGAGAGCAACTGCGAGCGGCCTTTGCTGAAGGGCAAAAATAATCCTGCTAATTTCCTGGGTAAATTGCTGAAGGCACGGAAGGCTTTTTATGAGCAGGCCCATTATATTTTACAGGCAGATGGCATTTCTGTAAGTACCTTTGATGAAATAATTTCATTATGAACAAAAAAGCATTAACATCAGGCGCATTTTTTGCGATGCTGGCGGTAGTACTAGGGGCTTTCGGGGCGCATGCGCTGAAAGAAAAGTTGCCGGCAGAAATGCTTCAGGCATTTGAAACAGGTGTCAGGTATCAGTTCTATCATAGTTTTGCTTTACTCGTATCAGGGATTATCTACCAGGCATTCCCGAACAAGAATTTAAAGCTTGCCATTACATTTTTCATAATTGGTATAGGGTTATTCAGTGGTTCGTTATACGTCATGGCGCTATTGAGTATGAATGGAATGAGTATCGGGCAGGCAGGTATTATTACGCCAATTGGCGGGCTATTCTTTATTCTTGGGTGGGTGCTGATGTTGCTGGGTGTGGTGAAGAAGAATAGTTGATTTTTTATCCGTAAAAATATGGAGCGTATTTATTGCATCAGCGGACTAGGCGGGAATCAAAAGCTCTTCGAAAAATTAATAGTGAAAGGGTATGAATTAGTGCCGGTGAACTGGGTGCCGTTTGAAAAGAAAGATACCCTTGCAAACTATGCTCAAAAACTTGCCAAAACAATACCCGAAGCTAATCCAATCATTTTAGGGCTTTCGTTCGGTGGCATGCTGACAGTGGAGATAGCAGCTCAACAAAACGTGAAGAAGGCTCTTATAATTTCCAGTGCAAAGTCAAGAGACGAGTTAACGCTCGCAGGCGGAGGGTTCTCCAGATGCGTAGTAAACGCTGGTATTGTACCTGCCGGATTTTTTACAATTCCAAACCCGGTTGCGATAAAATACCTTGGGGCAAAGAGTTGCGCTGACAAGAAAATGCTGCGGGATGTGATTCGGAATTCTGATGGGCTGTTTATGAAGAGGGCGCTGAAAGCAATTATGAATTGGGAGCGCGGGCCCGGTCCGGTGAATGTTACTCATATACATGGTACAGCCGATAAAGTTATTGCCTCTGCTGCCAGCAAGCCTGATTATTGGATTCAATATGGCACGCACTTCATGATATACGACAGGGCGGATGAGGTGAGTAAGATAATTTCCGGCATTTTATCGAAATAGGTAAATTTGCTTAACTGCAAATGTATACACCTTGATTAGTCTGAAACAAATTGATACCCCTGTAGGGAAAATGCGCATTGGTGCTACCGATGAGGGTATTTGCATCTTTGATTTCCAGTACAGGCGCAGTATTGATAGTATCATGAAGCGGATAGAGACGATTGCAGGAGATTCTTTTGGAGAAGGGGAACATCCGCACTTTGAAAAACTGGAACTGCAGATTGGTGAGTATTTTGCAGGTACCAGAAAAGAGTTTGACCTGCCGTTACATCTTTTAGGTACTCCCTTTCAAAAAAGTGTGTGGCTTGGGTTATTGCAGATACCGTATGGCGAAACAAGGTCTTACAAACAACAATCCATTTTCCTGGGGAACGAGAAAGCAATAAGGGCAATGGCCGGGGCTAATGGTGAGAATGGTATTGCAATCATCATTCCCTGCCATAGGGTAATAGGGGAGAACGGCAGCCTGACAGGCTATGGCGGGGGACTACAGCGCAAGAAATGGCTGCTGGATCATGAACGGAAATTCTCGGGGAAGACAGGGCAGGGGGAGTTGTTTTGACTGCTATGGTTTCCTACTCCCGCTTTTTTACTACTTTTGCCCCTTACAATCAATAAACAATAACATTTTCCTTTTATGGCATATGATATTATAGTGATCGGAAGCGGCCCGGGTGGTTATGTAGCTGCTATCCGCGCTACTCAGTTAGGTTATAAAGTAGCAATTGTAGAGAAAGAAAGCCTGGGGGGTATTTGCCTCAACTGGGGTTGTATCCCTACCAAGGCGTTGCTTAAATCGGCGAGTGTGTATGAACAGTTTACTCATGCTGCCGACTATGGTATCATAGCAAGTGATTTTAAAGCGGATTTCGCAGCAGTTGTAAAGCGCAGCAGGGGAGTAGCTGATAAAATGAGTAAAGGTGTTCAGTTACTGATGAAGAAGAACAAGATAGATGTGATCATGGGTATGGGCAGGCTGAATGCTAAAAAAGAAGTGGAAGTTACAGACTCAGATGGGAAAGTGATGGCCTACCAGGCCCGCCATGTGATACTGGCTACCGGAGCGCGTGCCCGCCAGCTACCCAACCTGCCTTTTGATGGTAAAAAAATAATCGGCTATCGTGATGCGATGGTACTGCCGCAACAGCCTAAGACCATGATTGTAGTTGGGTCGGGCGCAATAGGTGTAGAGTTTGCTTATTTCTATAATAGTATAGGAACAAAGGTTACCATTGTGGAATTCCTGCCACGACTGGTACCGGTGGAAGATGAGGATATATCGAAAGAACTGGAAAGGAACTTCAGGAAAAAGGGTATTACGGTAATGACCAATGCCTCTGTAGAAAAAGTAGACACTTCAGGCACAGGGGTTAAGGCATCAGTAAAAACGCAAACAGGAGATGTGGTACTTGAAGCCGATGTAGTGTTAAGTGCGGTGGGTATTGCGGCTAATATTGAAAATATAGGATTGGAGTCGCTGAATATAAAAACTGATAAGGGTAAAGTACTTGTTGATAAATATTTTAAAACCAATGTGGATGGTGTTTACGCTATAGGCGATATTACCCCTGGGCAGGCATTGGCACATGTAGCTTCAAAAGGTGCTATTATTTGTGTGGAAGCAATTGCTAATAATGAAGGCAAGTATAAGCATATGCCTGAACCGCTGGATTACGGCAACGTGCCGGGATGTACCTATTGTTCGCCCGAGATAGCCAGTGTAGGTCTTACCGAAAAGCAGGCTAAGGATGCAGGTTACGAAATTAAAGTAGGTAAGTTCCCATTCTCGGCATCCGGCAAGGCAAGCGCGGCAGGTGCAACGGAGGGTTTTGTGAAAGTGATTTTTGATGCAAAATATGGTGAATTGCTAGGGACACACATGATAGGTTACAATGTAACTGAAATGATTGCAGAAGCAGTAGTAGCCCGTAAACTCGAAACTACCTGGCAGGAATTGCTCGACAGCATACACCCGCACCCGACCATGAGTGAGGGCATGAAGGATGCTGTGGAAGTGGCGCTGGGCGAGGCGATACATCTCTAATTTGAAAATGTGCCAATTTGAAAATTTGAGAATAATTTCGGGCTGCGGAAACGCAGCCTTTTTTGTTGGAGTATTTTGTAAATTTTATGGTGTGATCTGGCAATTATATTGTCTTCCAAAAAGAATCATGGTGAAAAAAGTAACACTTCTGATAGCAACCATTTTTTTAGTTGCGACAAGTCATGCACAATCATTGGAAACTATTGCCGCGCTTAAAGATCAATGCCAAAGTTGCCTGGATAGTGGTGTGAATATGCAGGGATGTGCAAGAAAGTACTGTATGCTGATGTATAGCATGGTGGATACTGTTTATTCCCATCTCTTTGACAAACTATCTAAAAAAGAAAGGACAACGCTTGAAAAGGAACAGAAAGCATGGGTTAAAAAAAGAGATAAGTATGAAAAACAACAGATAAAGGATTTTCAACAGAAATTTAATTCGGGAGAATGGGGGCCGGATATGTTTATGTTTGTTTATGAATCTGTGGCGGAATATAACAGGTGGCGGGCGGAGGAGTTGGTTTACAGAATGTATAGCCAAGGTTTAATTGAAAAAAGTGCTTTTCAAAAACATGTTGATTGTTTAATAAAAAACACCAAAGAATACAAAGAGCTTTTAGATGAAACGAAATACACCATGAAGAATGTAGTAATTGTTCCTGTTGATTTAAGGGGTGATACAATTTTCTACATCATGAGAATTTATACCCCCGGTTTCAACAGTAACTATAGTATAGGGTACGGTGTTAACTACTCCAAAAAGCAAAATAAAATTACTGGAGTTGTCGAAGTTCAACAATAAGCTTTTTTTCAAATTAAATTATTGCCACAGTCTCACTTTTGATGTTGGGGGTAATTATCCATATTAATAAATTTATAGAAAACCGCTCTATGCTCATTCAGATTTGATAACTTTTGGAAAGTTGTCAAATCTCATCCATTAGCAAGTCCGCGGAACTACTGGTGATCAACGTGCTAAAGTTGAAGTTTAGTAGACAGCAACTCCCTTCAGGGGGTGGGGTTTTACAAATCCGCATTAATAAAAAAGCAAAACACTTCGCCTGGTCCGTGCACGCCAACGACCAATGTTTTTTCAATATCAGCGGTGCGGCTGGGGCCGGTAGTGAGGTTGATCATTGAGGGAAGATCGGTGCCGTATTTTTTCTTGAGGGCATTGAAGCCATCTTCGATGTCGGGTACTACCTGGTTGGCATAAGCGAATACAATATGAACCGGGTAATATACAGACGCAACACGGCCAAGGTTCTGTCCGCTGCTGAGGAGAATGGAACCTGTACGTGCCACCAGCAATTCACACCCGGTAATACATGCATCTGCGCTTTCGGCCTTTGGGTCGGCAGGCGCAAGTATATCTACTTTGTTGTTTTGAAATATTTTCAACATTCTCTGGTCAGCACAGAGCAGTTGTTTCCAGCCGCGGTTTTCATAAAGTATGTTGATATTGTCGAGCAGATCCTGTTCATGCTCACAAAAGATAAACTTTCCACCCAGGCTGATGAATGCTTCGGCAAAAATTTCCTCCTGCGCTGTGCCCGTAACAGGATAGATAGTTTGGTTATTTTTCTCAGCATCGGGGTAGGGCATAGGTAATGTCTGACCGCCTAATCCCTTGCGGATCCGGCTGAAAATATTTTCTCGTGCTTTTGATGTTTTAAATGTCAGCATGATTTTAAGTCAAAAGTCAAAGGTGAAAACCAGAAAGTTTGCAGAACACTCACCGCCTGGAATAATATCACAGGTTGAAATTAACATTAAAAAACAAAAGTCAAAAGCTAAATGAAACTTTTAGCTTTTGACTTTTAAATTTTCACTTGCAATTATACATTAGGATCTAATACTACGTCCGGAATAAATGGTTCTTCAGCGGCAATTGCATCATCGTAAGTGCGTTTACCAAGAAGCCGTTCCATATCATCCTTGAAGAGCACTTCCTTCTTTAATAATTCTTCTGCAATCATTTTTACAGAATCTATTTTATCAGAAAGCATCAGTTTTACCCTATTATATGCCTGATCTACCAATTTCCTTACCTCATCATCAATCATTTTTCCTGTTTCTTCAGAATATGGTTTTGAGAAGGTGTTTTCACTCTGCGGATCGTAGAATGAAATATTACCAACTGCTGCGTTCATGCCATACATGGACACCATAGCATATGCAGTGCGTGTAACATGCTGCAGATCGCTAAGCGCGCCGGTAGATATCTTATTAAAGATCAGTTCTTCAACCGCCCTGCCGCCCAGCGACATACACATGTCGTCAATGAGGTGATCTGTTGTGCGTATGTACACCTCTTTTGGCAGGTATTGTGCGTATCCTAATGCAGCAACACCACGTGGAACAATAGTTACCTTAACGAGGGGATGCGCATGCTCGAGGTACCAGCCGGAAACAGCATGACCCGCTTCGTGATAGGCTATAATTCGTTTTTCTTCAGGTAGAATGATCTTGTTTTTCTTTTCCAGTCCACCAATAACGCGGTCAATGGCATCATTAAAGTCGCTCATGTCCACTTCGGCCTTCCCTTTACGTGCAGCTATCAGTGCAGCTTCATTACAAATATTGGCAATATCGGCGCCCGCAAAACCTGGCGTTTGCAATGCCAGTTTTTTGATATTGAGGTCCTTCGATTTCTTGATGGGTTTCAGATGCACATCAAATATCTTTTCCCTGCCTTTTACATCAGGAATGTCAATTGATATCTGGCGATCAAAACGGCCCGGACGAAGCAGGGCAGTATCCAGTACATCAGGTCTGTTGGTTGCAGCCAGAACAATAATGCCACTGTCTCCGCTGAAACCGTCCATTTCCACCAGCAACTGGTTGAGCGTATTCTCCCGCTCATCATTGCTCATTACCACGTTCTTGCCACGGGCGCGGCCTATTGCGTCTATTTCATCAATAAATACGATACACGGGGCTTTTTCGCGTGCCTGTTTAAAGAGGTCACGAACCCTGCTGGCGCCAACGCCTACAAAAAGTTCAACGAAATCAGAACCTGACATTGAGAAGAAAGGAACCTGAGCCTCACCTGCCATTGCTTTGGCAAGTAGTGTTTTACCTGTTCCGGGAGGGCCCACCAGCAATGCGCCCTTGGGTATTTTGCCACCCAGTGCAGTATACTTTTTAGGATTCTTGAGGAAGTCAACAATTTCCATTACTTCCACTTTTGCTTCATCAAGGCCTGCAACATCATTAAAGGTGATGTTCACACGTGTGCCCTTTTCGAATAGCTGGGCTTTGGATTTACCTATGTTGAAAATGCCGCCACCTGCGCCACCACCGCCGCCGGTCCCCATTTTCCTGAAGATCAGGAACCACATTGCTACGATAAATATTACAGGCAGCAGGAAGGTTTGCAGCAAAATATGGAGATAATCTCCGTGGTCGTCATATGCAGGAACGTCAATGCGTTTGAAATCCTTGTTTGTTTTTTCAATTTCAGTTTCTGCCTCATTGAGGTCTTTATTGAATTGATCAACAGAACCGATTTTGAAAGTAAATGCAGGAGTTTTTTCATTATTGACATTTGATGCCGGGAATTTTCCGGCAGGAGGCTGTTCGGTCTTGGCTCCCGGTTTCAGGTAAACCTCCACGTAATCCTTATTAATGATGGCAATCCTGGCGACATCACCATTTTCAAGCTTAGTTTTCAGGTCTTTAAATGTATGCTCCGTACTGGTGCTGCCAAAATTGCCACCAATAAATTGTGCGCCTAATATTGCAAGCAAAATAATGCCGTAAATCCAATAGATATTGAATTTGGGCCCTTTGCGTGGTGTAGGGGTTTCATTTCCCGGCTTCATACCCGGCTTTTGTGAATTATCTTCCATTTTTCTTTGTGAGTCTTTATTTCTTTATTATTAATTGTTTGCCGGGATAAATGCAAAAGTCTGAAAAATTACGTTCAAAACCTTGATAATATTTTAATTTACTTATCAATGTTTTCAATTCAACTGTGTTCTGTGCGTGGTGCATCTTCCCAGAGGCTTTCCAGGTTGTAAAACATTCTTTGCTCGTGCTGAAAAATGTGTACGACGACATTAACATAATCTATCAGTGTCCAGGTATCTCCGCTTTCCATATGATAAGGCCGTTCATCACATGCTCTATCCACAACATCCACAATATTATCTGCGATTGCTTTTATCTGAATGTTAGATCCTGCTTCACACAAAATAAAAAAATCAGCAACTGCTTCATC